>NZ_CAWMYL010000233.1:0-978 GCF_963871815.1 Vibrio sp. L85 | reverse complement strand
TTCAGGATTGAAGCGATATCCTTGCAGATAGGGGCTTTAGAGCTTCACACCCTGGGAAGGCACTTGTGACTTTTCAGGGGGATGAAGGTCTTGTCCATAGATGGAAGATTCAAGCGGAATGCCGCCCAGCGAAAAGCCCTGCCCGAAGGGTAACGCCCAAGTTTTGGAATGATGGCCCCCAACCTGACTCAATATAGAGTCAATCGCCCCCAGATTAAGACGCTATCGCGTCTTACGCCTTATATCCCCGCCCTCATCATGGGCGAGGGTTTACGGCGAAATTGCTAAAAATCAGCATTCAAACAGGCAAAAGAGAGCAATATTTACTGTTCTGACAGCAGCAAACCGCTTATGTCATTCACCCTTCTTTTTGCACAATGATCTCGACACGGCGGTTATTATCAAAGGTGAATTGTTGAACTCCCTGAGCTTTTAGATCAAAGTTCGCGTTGTACTCGTATTCTTTCTCTTGGGGCTCGCCTGTATTCATACACAAGTTGAACTCGTCTTTCTGTGGCTCAATGTACGTAGATTCATCGATAACCGTTTCGACAAACATCACAGTAGCGGCATGAACATCAATCTGGTAGCCCACCCCTTGATAGAATTGTTTACCGCCCGATTTATTGATGGTTTTTGTCCCTTTTTTTTCACACGTTTTTATAAAGTATGGTACATTCTTTCCGTTGGAAAATCGGTTACTGTCCGTAGTAAAACCTGAGTCTCTATACAAAAGATCATCGCCGTTAAATAGCGCCACTTGGTACACATATTGTTCCGGCAATGTATCGGCTAAGGTGGTTGGGCTTCCCAAGATAGAAAGTAAGGTCACTGTCATTAATTGTTTTTTCATATTAGATTACCTTCTGAATAATTCTCTCAATCAATACCTTACTATTACACTGTATACACACCCAGTTCAATGATTTGTATACAACTGACGCCGCTTCGCTCTGTCGGCTTTGCACTGGCTCTACA
>NZ_CAWMYL010000232.1:0-813 GCF_963871815.1 Vibrio sp. L85 | reverse complement strand
AAAGATAAGCTTAATAATTACACTGGAAGTAATGTGAGCAAATGTCGTGTCAATCATTTCGTCGGGAGACTTCATAATTGATGTTTTAATGATAATTATTATCGTTTGCATGTCAACATTATTCTTCATTCCAGAGTTTATTAAAGGCTTGCTCTTCTAAAATATCTTCAATCCGTCTTCTCGTTTCGGCTTGTTTTCGTTCCTGCTCTGCATTGTTACGTTTGGTGTACTTAGGCAGATGGAAAGATTCTTTTATGAGTTCATCGTCTTGCATTAATCGTCCTCCAATAGTGAAACGGTGAGCGTGATTGATGTGCCTGGTTCGGGGGCATCAATATCGATAAACGCTACATAGCCTTGCCAAATACCATCAATCTTTTCAAGGTGTTGTAAAGATGCGTCTAGTTGCCAATGATAAAAAGCGTCATCAACTTTTTTGTAAGGCAGTTTGCATTCAGGTGCATTTTTTACCACAAAATCAGCAAGGTCGAATTCGCCTTCAGAGGCACAGCCACCACTTGGGTATTTTCTAATAAATTCAATCTCTAAGTTGACGTTTGGCATCATTTCCCCTTTATCGTCCGTTATTCATAAGCATCTGTGATTGTTGTAAAGAAACATCAAAGTTATTCCACCATCTCTTCGGAGTTCATCTCAATATCTTGAGAGATAGCAGCTTCTTCAAGCTCTTGTTGAGCTCGTTCTTGATAGTCACCATCGGATTTGAGTTTTTCTGCATCCTCAGTGGCGAGTTTTTTGACCGTGTCACTTCGCTGCGCCTCTCTGATTTGGTCGGTTTCCAGCTTCATCTCT
>NZ_CAWMYL010000231.1:0-678 GCF_963871815.1 Vibrio sp. L85 | reverse complement strand
GGGTCTTTAGGTGGTCCTCATTTTATTCGTGATATGTGGGTCAGTGATATTTATGGTGGAGGTGCAAACTTTGCGTATGGGAGTGTTCAGGGTTGTTGTGCTAGCGCAGGCATTGGTATTGGTATTCCTAGCGCTATAAAAGGCGAATGGGAAAATGGTGTTGGTGGTGGCTCATCACGAGAAAAGTGGCAAAAGCGTTGGAAGCCAGAATGGGGGGATTTCGATGAGAATTATGATACTAAATGGTTTCGAATTGATGATGTGATAGACACCGAGCTTGCCAGGCAAAAAATAGAGACAATCAACCATTATTACCCAAACTTCAAGACAAATGGAGTCATGCAGGTCTTAGTAAATAAAGAGCAAGTATTACTGTTATACAAGTACTCTTGTAATCCCAATAGAAAGCATAATGACTGTACTATCCGAGAGAATGCAGACCCTAATGGCTGGGTACAATCTGCGCCATATAGCAAGACAGGTAACACAAAAGTCGTTGTTTTATATGACGGTAAGGGAGAAGTATCAGACAAACCATTTACGGACAATACACCTTAACCATAGAAACAGCCGATGTTCCATACCTTAATCTGTATAGTCTTAGCCCACTTTCATAGAACCTGACAGTGGGCTTTTTTCATTTTGCTATCCTGTACTTGTTCATGGTTCGCTAATGTT
>NZ_CAWMYL010000230.1:0-996 GCF_963871815.1 Vibrio sp. L85 | reverse complement strand
GCTTTTTTGTTTCTATCGTGCGAAAAAAATATATTTCAAAACTTCAAAGCACCATCAACAACACCCTACATGCTCAATCATCGATTTTGGTTGTTTTTCCGTTGGATAGTCGTTGGATTCAACGTTATTCGCATGGTGTTAAGCTGATTTTGGTTGGACAATCGTTGGATCGTCGTTGTTTTTCTGTTGGATTCTCGTTGGACGGTTAACTTTTCATTATGAGATCAGGTTTTTTTAGGCACACAGTTGGCGAGTTCGCCAGTAATAACACTGCGTTTCGAGAAATATATTTCTCTCTCTTGCGTCATTGTGAGCCTCGACGCTGACGCGCCGAGAATGCTAGACTCTACGGTACAACCCGTAGATTTTCGTTCCTAACGCACCGAACGCAATACCTTGCTGTTTTTTGGTATTTATTAGCGCCCAACGAAGAACGATTCCAAGATAGAACCAACTCGTTGACTTTAGATCCCTAGCTCATCATGGAAGTATTGAAGAGTTGTAAACTTGAACTTATGGTTCTCTGTTTTTCCTTCTTTAGCAGCATCGATATAGCCACTTACGTAATCACCGAATTCTTCGATGATTTTATCCTCATTGTTTTTTATTTTTTTATATTCGTCAGCATTTCGCGGTTTAAATGCTTCTTGGTTTAGGTCTTCATCTTGAACAAGAAGAGCTTTGCTGTAATCAAGTCCATTCCATTTACCATTGTAAAACAATGTCTTAAATCCATTGGGATGGTTTAAATTGCTTCTTAAAGGGACTGCAAAAGTTAAGTCATTAACTTGAACTGAGATAACTCCGTAGCCTCTATTCTTTTGGAGTACTTGATCTCGCCCTTCGCTCAATCGTTGGTAAGCCTCATCCGTCATACTTCTAAGTTTCATAAAATACCTTTTACATAGGCACAAAAAAGCCCTCACGAGGAGGGCTTTCTGTGTAGATATAATCCAGTGAGGTTGTTCTATTTAACGTGGGGATGCCTCTACCGCC
>NZ_CAWMYL010000229.1:0-272 GCF_963871815.1 Vibrio sp. L85 | reverse complement strand
TGCAGACTCGATTTTGCCGGACTCAAATTCCAAGAACACTTGAATGTGCTCGTTTACTTTCATTTTTAAAAAATGAAAACAAACAGTTGGTGTTTGTCATAAAGACAAACATTGAGAACTTTACAAACAACAATAAATTGTTGTTTTGTCAGTTTTCCAAATTGTTAAAGAGCTAGATTTCTTTCGAAACCATTTTTAAAAGCACTCATTGAATGCGCTTAAAGATGGTGGAGCTATGCGGGATCGAACCGCAGACCTCCTGCGTGCAAGGC
>NZ_CAWMYL010000228.1:0-232 GCF_963871815.1 Vibrio sp. L85 | reverse complement strand
TTGTTGACCTAAAATCTTAATCCGTTAAAGTACGCCTCGTTCTCACGGCGCAGGTCGTTAGAGCAGGTGGTGTTACCATCGCATTGATTGCGTTGCCCTGGTGGTGGAATTGGTAGACACAAGGGATTTAAAATCCCTCGACGTTCGCGTTGTGCCGGTTCAAGTCCGGCCCGGGGCACCATCCTAAAATTGAGTGGGTGAATTTAATATCCCGCCGTCGAGTTGACCGGCC
>NZ_CAWMYL010000227.1:0-220 GCF_963871815.1 Vibrio sp. L85 | reverse complement strand
CGAGCGCTAGCTTTGTATCGTGACAATATTGATGACGAAGAATTAATAGATATAACTAATAAAATGAACTGGCTGTATTACACATGTAATACATAAACAACAAGGCATCCTTATGTTTCTACACCAAACGTAGTTTACATTTTGGGTGTGTGTGAGTAGTGATTATGGGTGATATGCACCCTAGATGTCATCTTTAGAAATCCGTTTTAGAAAACTAACG
>NZ_CAWMYL010000226.1:0-1022 GCF_963871815.1 Vibrio sp. L85 | reverse complement strand
CAGCCATTACGCCCAATCAACTGGTGCAGTCGTCTTCTGAAAATGACATTTGGTATCTCTCATAAACGGATGTTTTTGAGAGAACTATCTTCGGCCTTCACACGCACGAAAGGCGGCGAAGCTCCGCCGTTAATCCGTCCGCCGGAGATCTCGCCCAGGCAGGCTGAAGGCCGAGCAAGCCTGACAGGCCCGAAAAGCCCGGCACGGGCGTCGGCGGCGATGACGGCGGCGGCATTATCCAGGGTTGATGATGAAAGTGGAGGATATCGACAACCTCTCGCGCAACCAAGACATCGCGGTCGGACTGCAAGTGATCTTGAAGCCACGGGCCCGTCCCACCCCGACATGGACCTCGATGCCCGAACGGACGTTAGATTTCGAGTTCTAGGCGTTCTGCGATGAAGGTTGGATCCCAGCCGGGATTGAAAGTGTCGACGTGGGTGAATCCGAGCCGCTCGTATAGGCCACGCAGGTTCGGGTGGCAGTCGAGCCGCAGCTTGGCGCACCCCTGCGTTCGCGCGGCATGGCGGCAAGCCTCGATCAGCGCGGAGCTGACACCCCGGCCCGCATGTGTCCGTCGCACCGCGAGCTTGTGCAGATATGCGGCCTCCCCCTTGAGGGCGTCGGGCCAGAACTCGGGATCCTCGGCCGACAAGGTGCAACAGCCGACGATGCCGTCGCTGCAACTCGCGACTAGGAGCTCGGATCTCAGGACGAAGGTCTCCGCGAATGTCCGGTCGATCCGCGCGACGTCCCAGGCGGGCGTTCCCTTGGCGGACATCCACGCCGCAGCGTCGTGCATCAGCCGCACAACCTCGTCGATATCACCCGAGCAGGCGACCCGAACGTTCGGAGGCTCCTCGCTGTCCATTCGCTCCCCTGGCGCGGTATGAACCGCCGCCTCATAGTGCAGTTTGATCCTGACGAGCCCAGCATGTCTGCGCCCACCTTCGCGGAACCTGACCAGGGTCCGCTAGCGGGCGGCCGGAAGGTGAATGCTAGGCATGATCTAACCCTCGGTC
>NZ_CAWMYL010000225.1:0-238 GCF_963871815.1 Vibrio sp. L85 | reverse complement strand
CATTTCTAAATGGGTCAAACCGGACATTACTATCGGGGGCGTACACCTTTGGTGCGCATTATGTATATTATGTTAAATAGAATATCAACGTACGCCAATTCTTTCTTCATTTTGGCTCCTATCCCTCTCAGATTTTAAAATATGAGGCTTTTTATGAGTGTCATTAAACATAACCGCGATTTACCATATCCACCCCTGATATTAGATGTTAGAAAAATCCTTAGAAAAGCCTTATGGT
>NZ_CAWMYL010000224.1:0-217 GCF_963871815.1 Vibrio sp. L85 | reverse complement strand
TGCCATTTGGGCGGTCATTGCCTTAACCGGATTTCTCACTTGGCTTCGCGCCCCTAACAATGCCTTTTGGTCTGTGTTTTATTACTGGCGCAACCAAATCTACGCCAACCTTGGACACGACCTCAATAGTGACGTCACGACCTTCTGGGATGGTAAGCGCTACGTCGGCACCCTTGCCTCTCAATTAGAAAACACCCAGCTCATCACTCTCTACGAC
>NZ_CAWMYL010000223.1:0-409 GCF_963871815.1 Vibrio sp. L85 | reverse complement strand
AGTTTGATGTTTTCGGTTTTAGCCGCGGCGCGGCTTTAGCTCGTCACTTTGTTAATGCCGTTAAAGATGGATTACCTGATTATGACAAGCCACGAGATGGTGAAGCATTCGGTGAAGTTTTCCCAAACTTATTGGCACACCAAGATGATGTCAGTAGCCAACCTAAACATGGTTACTATCCTGACGAGACGCGCACCTGTAGCGTTCGTTTTGTTGGACTGTTCGATACCGTAGGCTCGTTCTATCTCGCTGGAAATAACGATGAAGGTAATTTTGAACTAGGACTTGATACTAGTTGTGCAGAGCGTGTATTCCAGATAAGCGCCCATCACGAATACAGAAAGAACTTCCCTCTAACATCACTGCTACCTAGCGATGGCATTCTACCTTCTAACTTTTATGAGGAAGT
>NZ_CAWMYL010000222.1:0-457 GCF_963871815.1 Vibrio sp. L85 | reverse complement strand
AACGGTTGGTTCAGCCTTGATTTTGTTCGTACTGGCTTTGGCGTGGAAGGTCGTCTGCCTACCAATGCCATGAAACAGCTTCAATTCGAGCTTGATAAGTCTCAAACGGGCAGTGTGCCAGTGCTGATTGAAGCCATTGAGCAAGTGGGCACTATCTCAGCGAACTAAGGGGGTGAGCAATGTCCTTACCTGACCAAGCAAAAGCGGCTGCCAGTTCTGGCAGCTGGTTTGACAGCATCTTAGAAGGTGCGGGCGAGCTTGTTGGTGGTGCGGTCGATGTCGTGGGCGACTTCGGTAATGACTGGCTCGGTATCAAGATGGGTAACGAGCTAGAACGTGCTAAGTCAGCCAGTCCAGACGAAAACCGCGCCAACAATAACGACTATCAGCAACCAAACGGACAGCCAGTGAATACAGGCGGTAACGGTGTTCAATGGCAGACCATTGCCATTGTGGT
>NZ_CAWMYL010000221.1:0-748 GCF_963871815.1 Vibrio sp. L85 | reverse complement strand
TTTATCGGTCAACTTAACTTGATCACCGTCTAGGACGAAGTAGCCATCAGCGTTGTTTTCTAGCTGGACGGTCAATTGATCTGCTGGCGTATCTGTATCAGCAACAACGAGTGTTGCCACTACTGTGTCGGTAGATACCGCATCTTCAGTCACGCTATCAACCGCTGTAACGTCAATGGTTGGTGCGTCGTTTACGCGAACCACGTCCAACGAATCGGTGTCTGTCGCTTTCGGATTCACGCCGTCAGATACCGACGCTGTGACACTCAGGCTATTCAAATCAAGCTGGTCGTTATTAACCGCTTCGACACCTTTATCGGTCAACTTAACTTGATCACCATCGAGCACGAAGTAACCGTCAGCGTTGTTTTCTAGCTGGACGGTAAGCTCATCTGCTGGCGTATCTGTATCAGCAACAACGAGTGTTGCCACTACTGTGTCGGTAGATACCGCATCTTCAGTCACGCTATCGATGGCTGTGACGTCGATGGTTGGTGCGTCGTTTACACGAACCACGTCCAACGAATCCGTGTCTGTTGCTTTCGGGTTCACGCCGTCAGATACCGAAGCAGTTACCGTTAGGCTGTCTAGGTCAAGCTGGTCATTATTAACCGCTTCGACACCTTTGTCGGTCAACTTAACTTGGTCACCATCGAGCACGAAATAGCCATCAGCGTTGTTTTCTAGCTGAACGGTAAGTTCATCTGCTGGCGTATCTGTATCAGCAACAACGAGTGTTGCCACTACT
>NZ_CAWMYL010000220.1:0-428 GCF_963871815.1 Vibrio sp. L85 | reverse complement strand
CTCTACTCTACGAACGATTACCGCTAGTAACGACTCTGGTAGAGAAACGTTTACCCTTTGGGTCTTACCACTGTATCTGCTTACATCAATTTCTATCTGTAACGGGGTTTGTACAAAAAACACTCCTGTTATATTCATAATTTCGCTAGACCTTACAGGGTATAGTCTGAGAGCCAAGTCTGGACTTATCGCTGAAATAGGCACAAAACCCTAGTTAGATGTCAAGGTATGTGCTTACTTTCCGTCATCTACTACCCTAAACTGATATCATCGATCCTTAACGTATACGAATATCCTTTGAATTGAGAGACTCCAAAATTGTTCCATTGACTCTCAAATTCCGAAGATCTTCAACTTTTACGACCACACTTCCTACCCTGTTTTTGGCTCCATTTACCAAAATGCAAGTAGTTTTATAAAAGCTGTTG
>NZ_CAWMYL010000219.1:0-955 GCF_963871815.1 Vibrio sp. L85 | reverse complement strand
CTTTTATTATTTTTAAGCGTGCATAATAAGCCCTACACAAATTGGGAGTTAGACATCATGAGCAACGCAGTGCCCGCCGAGATTTCGGTACAGCTATCACAGGCACTCAACGTCATCGAGCATCATCTGGGATCGACGTTGCTGGCCGTGCATTTGTACGGCTCTGCACTCGACGGTGGCCTGAAGCCATGCAGTGATATTGATTTGCTGGTTACTGTGACTGCACAGCTCGATGAGACTGTGCGGCAGGCTCTGTTCGTAGATTTCCTGGAAGTTTCCGCTTCTCCCGGCCAAAGTGAAGCTCTCCGTGCCTTGGAAGTTACCATCGTCGTGTACGGCGATGTTGTTCCTTGGCGTTATCCAGCCAGACGGGAACTGCAATTCGGGGAGTGGCAGCGCAAGGACATTCTTGCGGGCATCTTCGAGCCCGCGACAACCGATGTTGATCTGGCTATTCTGCTAACTAAAGCAAGGCAACACAGCCTTGCCTTGGCAGGTTCGGCCGCGGAAGATTTCTTCAACTCAGTCCCGGAAAGCGATCTATTCAAAGCACTGGCCGACACCTTGAAACTATGGAACTCACAACCGGATTGGGCAGGCGACGAGCGGAATGTAGTGCTTACTTTGTCTCGCATTTGGTACAGCGCAGCAACCGGCAAGATCGCGCCGAAGGATGTAGCTGCCAACTGGGTAATGGAACGCCTGCCCGTCCAACATCAGCCCGTGCTGCTTGAAGCCCAGCAGGCTTACCTTGGACAAGGGATGGATTGCTTGGCCTCACGCGCTGATCAGTTGACTGCGTTCATTTACTTTGTGAAGCACGAAGCCGCCAGTCTGCTCGGCTCCACGCCAATGATGTCTAACAGTTCATTCAAGCCGACGCCGCTTCGCGGCGCAGCTTAATTCAGGCGTTAGATGCACTAAGCACATAATTGCTCACAGCCAAACTATCAGG
>NZ_CAWMYL010000218.1:0-288 GCF_963871815.1 Vibrio sp. L85 | reverse complement strand
ATCATTCACACGAACGACATCAAGAGAATCCGTGTCTGTCGCTTTCGGATTCACGCCGTCTGATACCGAAGCAGTGACAGACAAGGTAGTTAGGTCAAGCTGGTCATTATTAACCGCTTCGACACCTTTATCGGTCAACTTAACTTGGTCACCGTCTAGGACGAAGTAACCATCGGTGTTGTTTTCTAGCTGAACGGTAAGCTCATCTGCAGGCGTATCTGTATCAGCAACGGTCACTGCTGCCACTACTGTATCGGTGCTCACCGCATCTTCAGTTACGCTATCAAC
>NZ_CAWMYL010000217.1:0-209 GCF_963871815.1 Vibrio sp. L85 | reverse complement strand
TCGCCCATAAACACGTAAGTGAAGTGGTCAACGATGTCGTGGCCTTCTTTGTTGAACTGAGCCGCTAGTGCTTTCTCAGCCATCGCCATACCAACAGCGTTAGTGATGCCTTGACCTAGAGGACCCGTTGTAGTCTCGATACCAGGTGCGTAGCCGTACTCTGGGTGACCAGGAGTCTTAGAGTGAAGCTGACGGAAGTTCTTAAGATC
>NZ_CAWMYL010000216.1:0-4924 GCF_963871815.1 Vibrio sp. L85 | reverse complement strand
AGTAACACCAGTCAATGACGCTCCAGAGCCACAAGATCAAGCGTTCACTGTGGGTGAGGACGGTCTTCTTACCTTCACCGATGCTGACTTGTTAACAGGCGCGACGGATGTAGAAGGTGACAACCTAACCGTTGAAGGCGTGACTTACACAGGTGCAGACGGTGTCCTAACTGACAATGGCGATGGCACGTACAGCTTCGCACCGAATGAGAACTTCAATGGCGATGTGAACTTTACGTTCGATGTTTCCGATGGCACGGATACGACCTCTGCCAACATTGATGTGAGTGTGACGCCAGAGAACGATCCTCCGGTTGCAGGCAGCACGTCTTACACCGTACATGAAGACAACTCGATCACCATCAGTGACGAGCAACTACTGGCTAATTCGTCGGATATTGAAGGCGACGTAGACATCAGTAGTGTGACTTACAGTGGCAACGATGGCGTCTTCCAAGACAATGGCGATGGTACGTACACCTTCTCACCAAACGAAAACTTTACAGGCGATGTTAGCCTTGATGTTGTCGTGGTTGACGAGGACGGCGCGGTTGATACAACAACAGCGGGTATTACCGTTCTTGAGGTGAACGATCCACCAATCGCAGGCGTAACCAGTTACACCATTGATGAAGATGAAGTCATTACCATCAGTGCAGAACAGTTGTTGGCAAACTCTTCCGATATTGAAGGTGAGGTAGCACTAGATAGCGTGAGCTACAGTGGCAGCGAAGGTATCTTTACCGACAATGGTGATGGTACGTTCAGCTTTGCACCAAACCAAAATTTCAATGGTGAAGTGAATCTTGATGTTGTAGTCGTGGACGAAGATGGTGCGACCGCTTCGACGACGGCAAACATTGATGTTCTGCCAATCAATGATGCTCCGGTATCGGGTGACTTGGCTTACAGCGTCGACGAAGACAACTCAATCACCCTAAGCCAAGAACAATTGTTGGCACAAGCAACGGATGTAGAAGGTGATGCACTAACCGCTTCTAACCTAGTGGTTGACGGTGATGCGACGGTTACGGCTAATGACGATGGCAGCTTTACCATTACGCCTGACGCGAACTTCAATGGCGACATTGATATCACGTTCGATATCAACGATGGCAGCGATACTATTGTTGCAACGGCGGACCTAACGGTTAACCCAGTTAATGACTTGCCGCAGCCGGAAGATCAAGCGTTCACCATCGGTGAAGATGGCGTGTTGACCTTCACTGATCAAGACCTACTTGATGGCGCAACGGATATCGATGGCGATGACCTATCGGTAGAAGGTGTCACTTACACTGGCGCGGACGGTGTCCTAACTGACAATGGCGATGGCACTTACAGCTTCGCTCCAAACGAGAACTTCAATGGCGACGTAAACTTTACCTTCGATGTTTCCGATGGCACGGACACCGTGACCGCGAATATCGATGTGAGTGTGACGCCAGAGAACGATCCACCGGTGGCAGGCAGCACGTCTTACACAGTGCATGAAGATAACTCGATCACCATCAGTGATGAACAGCTACTAGCGAACTCATCGGATATTGAAGGTGATGTATCGATTGATAGCGTGAGCTATAGCGGTAACGATGGTGTGCTGGAAATCAACGGTGATGGCACGTACACCTTCTCGCCAAACGAGAACTTCAATGGCGAAGTGAGCCTAGACGTTGTTGTAGTCGACGAAGATGGTGCGACGGATTCAACCACTGCAGGTATCACGGTACTCGAGGTGAACGATCCGCCAATCGCAGGTCCAACTGCGTACACCATCGACGAAGACCAAGTTCTCACGTTCAGTGAATCACAAGTGCTTCTGAATGCTTCGGATGTCGAAGGGGATGTTGAGCTTGTAAGCATCAGCTACGACGGTCCAGATGGCATCTTCTCAGTAAATGGCGATGGCACTTGTAGCTTCGCACCGAATGAGAACTTCAATGGTCAAGTTTCGTTGGACGTGACTATTCGTGACGAAGATGGCGCAGAGGTCGATACCTATATCACAGTCGATGTCTTACCAATCAACGATGCGCCAGTATCGGGCAACTTGGCTTACAACGTAGATGAAGATAACACCATTACATTGAGCCAAGAGCAATTGTTGTCTCAAGCGAGCGATGTGGACGGCGATGAACTTGTTGCTGAAAACTTGCTTGTAGATGGTAATGCGACAGTAACTGCTAACGACGATGGTAGCTTCACCATTACGCCTGATGCGAACTTCAATGGTGACATTGATATCACGTTTGATATCAGTGATGGTTCTGACACCTTGGTCGCAACAGCAGATCTAACGGTTAATCCAGTTAACGACCTACCACAACCAGAAGATCAAGCGTTCATCATTGGTGAAGATGGCGTCTTGTTGTTCACTGATGAAGATCTGCTTGATGGCGCAACGGATATCGATGGCGATGACCTATCGGTTGAAGGCGTGAGCTACACAGGCGCAGATGGTGTCCTAACCGACAATGGTGATGGCACTTACAGCTTCGCACCAAACGAAAACTTCAATGGCGACGTGAACTTTACCTTCGATGTTTCCGATGGCACGGATACCGTGACGGCGAATATCGACGTAAGCGTGACGCCAGAGAACGATCCACCGGTAGCAGGCAGCACGTCTTACACCGTACACGAAGACAATTCGATCACCATCAGCGATGAGCAATTACTAGCGAATTCGTCGGATATTGAAGGTGACGTATCTGTAGACAGCGTGAGCTACAGCGGCGCAGATGGCGTGTTCCAAGACAATGGTGATGGCACTTACACCTTCTCGCCAAACGAGAACTTCAATGGTGAAGTGAGCCTTGACGTTGTGGTTGTCGATGAAGACGGTGCGACGGATTCAACCACCGCAGGTATTACGGTACTTGAGGTGAACGATCCACCAATTGCCGGTGCAACTAGCTACTCAGTCAACGAAGACGAAGTCATCACCATTAGCTCTGAGCAGCTATTGGCAAATGCTTCTGACGTTGAAGGTGACGTCGCGATTGATAGCGTTAGCTACAGCGGCTCTGACGGTATCTTGACTGACAACGGCGACGGTACATTCAGCTTCGCACCAAACGAAAACTTCAACGGTGATGTCAGCCTAGATGTTGTCGTTGTTGATGAAGACGGTGCAACGGTAGCAACCAATGCAAACATCGATGTATTGCCAGTCAACGATGCTCCAGTATCAGGTGATTTGGCATACAGCGTGGATGAAGATGGTTCTATCACGCTAAGCCAAGAACAGCTTCTTGCTCAAGCTGGCGACGTGGATGGTGATGATAACCGCATCCAACCTGACTGTTGACGGTAATGCGACCGTTGTTGCGAATGACGATGGTAGCTTCACTATCACGCCGGATGCTGACTTCAATGGCGACATTGATCTGAGCTTCGACATTACGGACGGTGATGCGACCATTCAAACGACTGCCGATCTGACTGTGAACCCAGTGAACGACTTACCAACGGTTGGTCAGCCACAGTTTGTTACGCAAGAAGACACCAGCTTCACCTTCACTGAAGAGCAACTGCTGCAAAATGCAGGTGATATCGATGGTGATAACTTAACGGTTGAAAATGTTGCTTCTGACAGTGGTACCTTGGTTGATAACGGTGATGGCACGTACACTTTTGCACCGAATGAAAACTTCGATGGCAACGTGAACGTAACGTTTGATGTCAACGATGGCACCGCAACCGTGCCAGCAGAAGCGAACATTGACGTTCAATCTGTGGTTGATATGCCAGAGCTGTCGATTGCGTCAGACTTGGTGATTGCTTCTGATAACTTCGAGTCTGGCTCGAACGGTTGGAACGCGAACACTGAAAGTTCACAAGGCTTCGAAACGGGCGACATGCTGGGTCGTATTGGTGGCACTGGCGGTGATGAAGCGGTCAGCAAAACCTACGATATTCCAAGTGATGTTAATGAAGTGAATATATCGTTTAGCTTCTACGAAATCGATTCATGGGATGGCGAGTCGTTCCAAATCTTTGTCGGCGGTGAACAGCTAACCACCTTGGAAAACTCCGCGTTCCGTACTCAAGATGGTACGACAACGCTTTACGATTCTGACGGTAACGAAGTGGGTGAAGTTATCCACGGAGCCTCTCAACGTGAAGGCTTCAGTGGTTGGAATGACCAAGCTCACCAAATCAATCTGACGGTTCCTGTCGAGGATGGTGAATTGCAACTGGGCTTCGGTTCAACCTTGAATCAGTCAACTTGGGATGAATCATTCGGCATCGACAACATCGAAATCACGGTAGCAGACGCGGATTACCAAATCATTGGTACCGAAGATACGCCAGTGCCGCTTGATATCGATGCAGCTTTAACCGATACCGATGGCTCAGAAAACCTCTCTATCTTGATTGAAGATGTGCCAGAAGGCAGCTCACTATCAGCAGGTGTTGATAATGGCGACGGCACTTGGTCACTACAACCGGGCGAGCTAGAAGGGTTAGAGTTTATTCCGTCTGCGGACTTCAATGGTGATGTGACGCTAACCGTGAACGCAACCTCTACGGATGTAGATACCGGTACAACGGCGACAGCGACGCAAGGTGTGACGATTCATATCTCGCCAACCAATGATGCACCAGAAGTGACGGGTGATATCACTGCGGTAACTGCCGAAGACAACAGCATTACGCTGACTCAAGAGCAGTTACTTGAACACGCTGTTGATATCGATGGTGATGACCTAAGTGCAATCAACCTGAGCACCAATGATGAAAATGCAACGGTTGAAATGAACGAGGATGGCAGCTTCACCATCACTCCAAGCGAGAACTTCTACGGTGATATCGAGTTCACCTACGATGTGACTGACGGGGAAGAAGTGGTCGCGGCTGGTCTCGACTTAACAGTAACACCAGTCAATGACGCTCCAGAGCCACAAGATCAAGCGTTCAC
>NZ_CAWMYL010000215.1:0-352 GCF_963871815.1 Vibrio sp. L85 | reverse complement strand
CGCCGCTTTTTCTTTCTTTTCTCGTGCGATTTTTCCTAAACATGGAGACCGCTCATGAAACCAAGAACCCAGCATAAACGCCAGCACACCGCACAGTTAAAAAGCACCCATTCACACAACTCAAATTCAACTGAAAACGACTCTGGCTCTCTTTTTGTCCTCGATATGCTCGTTGATAATGACTGGCGCCACCTTGTTCTATCCCACAAAACTGCGCAAAAGCTTATCCAACGTACCCAACACAGAGGCTACACCTTAGAGCCTTACGATAATCGTTAATCACTAGACCGCCACAAGCCTTGCTGCAGCAAGGCTTTTTAATTCCGCCTCTCGTTCTGACTACCGCTCAGCT
>NZ_CAWMYL010000214.1:0-775 GCF_963871815.1 Vibrio sp. L85 | reverse complement strand
AGAAACCCAATCTATGGGTATGGATGATTGTTTCCGTCACAATGAGCCTGTATCAATGCCTAAAATTGATTTTTGGGCATGGTATGAGGAAAACTACTCTGAAATGGTGGTACTTCTTACAGTACGTGACGGCGTGCTAGTGCAAGTGAAATTTTGCGATTGTCCTTATCATTTCTCAAATGACGTGGTTCTATCTTTTTCATTAGAGGGCGAAGTCGTTGCGAGCATTGAGCCAGAGCAAAAAGACGTGGTTTTATCTTCATTTGAACAATACGAGTCATTAGAGCGCATCGAGACCGTTGAGCGTGTGATTATAGATTGGAATGAGTCCAACCAGTTCAAAGATGGTGACGTGTACACACTAGACGAGTACAACAAAAAATCAATCCTTGAAGCGTTAGAGGTAGGGCGAGGCAGTGGCTACTGTAAAACCATGGTGATAATTGAATTCGCTAACGGTCAAAGCGAGCGATTACGTCATGATATTGATGCAGACTACCCAACATTAAACCATTACTACGCGGCTATTGGGTTGGTAAAATTACAGTCGGCATCAAAAGTACGTTTTACATTGGAGCAAGTGACCGAAGCTCTAGAACAAGGTTACATTTCACCACTTAATCACGACCAAAAGCACCCAGAGCCAACCCCACCAACGGACGAGACCAAGACACGTAAAGTTACCAGTCTTGGCGATTATCAAGAGCGCATCGAGAGCAAAAAAGAGCGTTTAGAAGCGCGAGCAGAAAAAGCCCAGGCGCAATCTAATACCCGT
>NZ_CAWMYL010000213.1:0-370 GCF_963871815.1 Vibrio sp. L85 | reverse complement strand
ACCAAAATGAAAGACGCTCGCAAGAACCTCATACGCTAATCGGATATTCGTATCCTAATGTTTTCACAGGGACTTCTTGCGGGGTCTTAACCCTTATCATATTTGCGTTGGCATCATGAGTGGTCAGTTGTTTGTCTATGTTGAGTAACAACTTTCGAATGACTCTCCATAGTGAAGGATTGCCCAACAGTGACGAGCATTTTTGGCCGCTAAAGCAATCGCTGCTCGCCAATAACCGCGGCGATCTTTGACACCACAAACCCATTTACTTAGTGGGTCGTCTTTTCTGCCTGCACTGGCCATAATTGATCTGGCCCCCTGCACAAGCAGACTTCTAATATAGTTGTCACCGGCTTTCGTGATCCGCCCT
>NZ_CAWMYL010000212.1:0-602 GCF_963871815.1 Vibrio sp. L85 | reverse complement strand
GCTCACTGAGCTAGGGCTTGATCCTAAACTGGTGGACAAGGCAAAGCTGGTCGCAAAAGCCAACCGTATCATACGTATTGAGCGCAAAAATCAGCTTCAAAAGCAGATGTCTAATGTGATTGAAGAGGCGCAAACCAATGAGTAAAACACCGAATCCAACACGGGGCTATGTGCCATGCCCTGTGTGTAGTCGAATCTCTACCGTTCACATGGTGGGAGAAGGCAAGATGATTGATACGGGCGAAACGGTTAAGAACGGGCGCAACCTCGGATTGCTTTATTACAAGTGTCCAAGCTGCGGCAATAGCTCAATGAGTAAAACGGTGAGCGACTATTGCAGTGAGCACATGCAAGCGTCTGCTGACCTGTTGCCAGCGCACCATGAAACCATTCAACCTGAGCAAGTCGAAGAAGAACCAGCCGTTGTTGAAGCGTTGACCGTCAGCGATTCAACCGAAATGACTACGGTAGACCAAATGCTCTCAACCGAACCTGCCAAAGAAGAAGTACAGCAACCAAAACCGAGCGTTAAACCGCAACTGTTTAAGGTTGGCGCCTGTTTGGGGTTGATAGTGGTTTTACTGTTTACCATTAAGCATCTA
>NZ_CAWMYL010000211.1:0-1035 GCF_963871815.1 Vibrio sp. L85 | reverse complement strand
ATTCTGCAAAAGTTAAATAACCCTCATTGCACCATTGTGGTGCAATGAGGGTTGCCGTCAGCTCTTCCTTCTCTCTCTTCGTTCCTACGTCTGATCCTTCCAACAGATCCCTATTCAGTCGTCATGGGTACGGCTTTTTAGCTTTGCGCTGGTCAATTGTTCCCAAGTCGATCCACTGAATGCTGATGTTGTCATCTTGACTTTTCTCTTTCTCCGAAAGCGACCACACACCACGCTAAATCGTAAACGATTTAAATGGTTGTCTGTGAAAACTATAAATGCAATAAAAACAACAGGTTACGAGAGATCGTCAAGGTAAAAGAAACATCAAAAAAATTTTCAAAATCTCAACTAATTAGCCGACAAAATCCAATGTGACTTTACATTATTAATGCATTGATTGTACTTAATCCCTTATTAGTAAAGGGCTGAGAGGGTGTTTAAAGCGAATGTGATGTATGATTGATTTAAACGTAATTAAGCCATTGTTATTGAATTAAAATAAAGGTTTATTTCGTCATGGTGTGATTTACATGTAAGGTGAAAGTAATGTATATTTACAGCGTGTTTTTAGATGAAAAAGTGAAGAGAGGAACACTGGATTATGGCAAAAGCTTTTTCAGTACAGAGTTACATTCGGGGTAAATTAGAGCAAGATTTCAAGACGTTCAGAGATAGAGAAAAGTTGGGGGATGCCGAAGCGGTTAGGCAGCTTCTAACGTTAGCACTGCGTATTAAGCTGAGCGATAAGGAAGATGATCGTCCGTCTAACCGTGAGTTGATGGAGGAGATGTACTTGCGGATCAGAATGATCCAAGGGATTGGAAATTTAACCCATACTCAAAGTTTTGATGGCGTTGCATTTCATCAGAATAAAAAGGATGCAACTGAAATGCGCAGTTTAGTTTCTGCTGATGTGGAAAAAAAAGTGGATGCCTATCTTTCAGGCGAAAAAAAAGGGTAGCCATCGCTACCCTTATTTTATCGTTCTAACTCTCTGTCGATTTCTCTGTCCTCCCAATCACTTTCTTTCTC
>NZ_CAWMYL010000210.1:0-6692 GCF_963871815.1 Vibrio sp. L85 | reverse complement strand
TCACGCCGGGGGTCGCGGGTTCGAGTCCCGTCCGCTCCGCCACTTATTTCAAAGACCTCGCTTTTGCGAGGTTTTTTTGAATCTACAATGTGATAAACTGTAGTTTCTACAGGGGTGTAGCTCCAATTGGCAGAGCAGCGGATTCCAAATCCGCGTGTTGGGAGTTCGAATCTCTCCACCCCTGCCATATTTAAGGCTCTAGCAGAAATGCTAGAGCCTTTTTCGTATATGAAGGAACGAGTACCAGTCTAGTTGGAAGAGCAGGGGATTCCCCTAATGCCCAAATAGTGCGTGTTGGGAACTGAGCCGCCAGTCCGCTTGGCAGCAAGTCATATCGAATCTCCGGAGTGCCGGTCCAAACTGAGCCGCCAGTCCGCTTGGCAGCAAGCCATATCGAATCTCCGGAGTGCCGGTCCAATCTACCCCTGCCATATTTAAGACTCTAGCAGAAATGCTGGAGCCTTTTCGTTACAATCTTGGACCTGTTATCTTGTTGAATTTCTTAGAATACAAAGTCGTCTCATCCCATTGTATATCGAAGTGTCAGTCTAAATACTTAAGAAAGCAACAATGTTGTAATCTATGTCGCTAGCTGTACATAATAAAAAAGCCCAGTATTTTCATACTGGGCTCTGTAAGTTTACTATCGAAGCATTTTAAAGAATGCGTTTTAGTACACCATCAGCTTTGATACGTGTGATCTTACGGACCAGCTTCTGAACACTGACTGGATAGTCTTCCACTTTCTCTAATTGCTTGTAAGTACAAATAAGCTGAGTGTGCTCTAGAATGTTTGCCACCTCTTGTTCAAATTTGTCTGTCATCTTCGCGAAGTTGTCTTGAACTAAAAGACCATTTTCAAGATCTAGTGACCATGCTCTAGGGTTTAGGTTGTTACCTGTCATAAGCATGTAGCGCTTATCAACCCAGATACCTTTTAGGTGGAAGCTATTGTTATCATGTTTCCAAAGGTGAATAGATAATTTACGAGCAGCAATGCTTGCTTCATTCGCTTTAGCGAAACGACGTAAGTTGAGTTCGTACAGATATGGTAAACCGCCAATAGTCTTGAACTCTTCTTCAGGAGAGATGTAAAAGTCGTTTGCAGTCTTGTCACCAACCACGATTGTTACTTTTACACCACGTTTCATTGCACGTTTTACTTCACGATTAATCGCTTTCGGGAAGTTAAAGTAAGGTGTACAGATAAAGATTTCGTTCTGAGCAGCTGCAAGCAGCTTAACGATTTTCTGGTTGAGTAAATTACGGCGCTTCCCTAAACCTACCAGCGGTGTAACTTTCACTTCGTCTTCGCTGGCTACTTCTGGTTTAAATTCGTAATTAGCACGAGCTAAAGAAGAGCGAAGTTGGCGAATGTCCGCTTTGATCTCTTTTGTCTCAGGTTTATCTTTATCTGCAAGATCATTAACTGCAGGGTGGGCGATCATTTCATCCTGAATGAATCCTACCATCGAGTCTGCTAATGCTTTGTGTTGAATGACATGGTAGCGATCGAAGCGGTAACGACCATTGTATTGTAGGTATACGTTGTTAAGACTTGCTCCGCTGTAAATGACGGTGTCATCTACGATGAAGCCTTTAAGATGAAGTACACCAAAGACTTCTCTGCCTCGTACAGGAATACCGTATACAGGAATTGAGTGCTGGTATTTTTTTGCGAATGCCTTGTAAAGTGCTGCGTTGCCTTCAGATGATTCTGCACCAATGAGACCACGTTGCGCTCGGTGCCAATCTACACAGATATTGATGTCCAATCCAGGATTGCGCTGTTTCGCTTCATAAAGCGCTGTGAAAATTTCACGTCCAGCTTCATCATCTTCCAGATATAGAGCGACTAGGTAAATTCGTGACGTTGCTTTGCTGATCGCATCAAGAAGACGAGCTCTGAAAGCATCTGCTGCGTGCAGAACTTCGAAGTCTTCAGGCTTAACTGCGAGACTTGGCAACTGTTCGAATGGGTTCCTACTTACTATCATACCGGTGTGAGTACCTTAATTAAGTGCAATATTGCGAACCTGATATTTTACCAAAGATATGATTTCTCTGGCTACAAAAGCGCACTGTTTGAAGCACTAGAAGTAATGAATTGCATTGGAATGAGATCTTTGCCACTGTCCACGTACCGTAAATAAGCCATTTTCAATGAGTTTGGAAGCTCAGAGCTATCAATGGTTTTGAATCCATGTTGAGAGTAATAAGCCTCTAAATGATTAAAAGCAAAGCAATAATCTCCATTGTTGAAAACAGTGTTTTCGCAATGAATAAGTAATGCTTGACCGACCCCTGTTCCCCTACATTCCGGAACAACAAGCATACCAGTCAGCAAGCGAGACTTTTCGACCGCTTTCATTCTAAGGAGAGCAACGATTTTTCCTTCTAAACTTGCGGTGATGATCAGCTCATCACGCTTGGCTTTTCCGGCAGGGTAATGTGCTTTGTATAATCTCTTGATCAGAGGTAGTTTGATCGGATTTAACACTTCTATGATTAATGAGCTAGGTATTGTCACTGCGGCTAAAACATAACTAAGGTAGAATGGCTACAGTTTAAGAGAATCTCATCTGGCGTTGCAAATCCACTATGGAAATTAAGAAACATGCGAGCCTCAAGGCTTTCCACACATTTGGTATCGAACAAACCTGTGCTTATTTAGCGATCGTTGAAACTATCGATGATGTTATTCAGCTATTTAAAGATGAAGCTTACCTAGAGTTACCGAAGCTATTTTTAGGTAAGGGCAGTAACATGCTGTTTACTCAACACTATGAAGGCATGGTCATTATTAACCGCTTAATGGGTAAAACTGTTACTGAAGAAGGTGCTCATTATCTATTGCACATTGAAGGCGGTGAGGATTGGCCGGCGCTTGTTCAATGGTGTGTAGAACAAGGCATGGGAGGTATTGAGAACCTCGCACTCATCCCTGGCTGTGCAGGCTCGGCACCTATTCAAAATATCGGAGCCTATGGATTGGAATTGCAAAATGTGTGCGAATACGTAGATATCCTCGATTTGGAGAACTTCACGACCAAACGCATGACTGCAGAAGAGTGCCAATTTGGCTATCGTGATTCGATCTTCAAGCATGCATTATATGAAAAATGCTTTATTACTGCGGTCGGTCTCAAACTGCCAAAGCAATGGAAGGCGATCAATCAATATGGTCCTTTGCAAAGTATTCCTGAAGAAGAGCTTAGTCCCCTAACCATTTTTGAGCGTGTATGCCAAGTGCGAATGGAAAAATTGCCAGACCCTGCAAAAGTTGGTAACGCAGGAAGCTTTTTTAAAAATCCAGTGATCAGCCAAGATCATTACGATCAACTTATCAAAAAGCACAGCAATATGGTGGCTTACCCTGCGAAAGGAGGAATGAAAGTCGCTGCGGGTTGGTTAATCGACCAATGTGGTTTGAAGGGGGTATCAGTGAACGGTGCTCAAGTAAATCCACTCCAAGCTTTGGTTCTAACTAATGTTGATAATTGTAGTGCCAATGATGTTGTCGAGCTTGCGTCTTTGGTAAAAAGGACCGTTTGGGATAAATACCAAATTGAACTAGAACATGAAGTTCGTTTTATGAATAACAAGGGCGAGACTAACCTAACTGAGATTGAGGCTACGCGATGAGAAAGGAACACTCTGCAAAACTGCATATTCTCAAAGCGCTAAGTGACGGTGATTTTCATTCTGGGGAAGCCTTAGGGCAAGAATTGGGTATATCACGCGCTGCTATTGCAAAGCACATCAAAGGTCTTAATGATTGGGGCGTAGACATTTACCGGATTCAAGGACGTGGCTACCAGCTAGCTCAGCCTTTACAACTGCTTGATGAGCAAAGGCTTCAAGCTTATGTTGATACTCAACTTGAACTCATCTCGGTTATAGATTCAACCAACCAATATCTGCTCGAGAAAGTCGATGACTCCGATAAGGGGCGCGTATGTTTGGCTGAATATCAAGCAAAAGGAAGAGGACGACGTGGTCGCCAATGGATATCGCCTTTTGGGACTAACTTGTATTTGTCGATGTACTGGCGTTTGGATGCTGGTATGGCAGCGGCTATGGGGTTGAGCTTAGTTGTTGGTATCGCAGCAGTGGAAGCTATTGAAGAGATGGGTATCCAAGGCGTGAAACTCAAATGGCCGAACGATATTTACTACGAAGATAAAAAGCTTGCAGGCATTTTAGTTGAAATGTCAGGGCAAGCCGGTGGGGCAGCGCATCTAGTTATTGGCATGGGGCTTAATATCGGTATGCCAGACTTGCAACCTGAAATCGATCAACCGTGGACAACCTTAAACCAAGTGAGCGATAGCCTAGATATCGATCGTAACCTGTTAGCGATTAACCTGATTGAACACTGGAAGAAAGCACTAGAAGAATATGAAATGACAGGGCTCGGTGGGTTTGTAGAGCGTTGGAATCGTTTAGACAACTTTATTGGACGCCCTGTAAAGCTATTGATGGGACCTAGAGAAATCCATGGGGTAGTAAAGGGCATCGATCAGCAAGGTGGTGTAGTATTAGAAACCACTAATGGATTGGAGACCTACGTTGGTGGTGAGATCTCCCTAAGGAAAGGTGATTAACCTCTAGTCTAGTGCCTAATAGAGGTTACTTTCTCAACGACACCTTGTCGACGAGATGACTAGGACCTTTGTGCAGAATTAGATGGGCTCTCTCGCGAGTTGGCAGAATGTTATGTTCTAGATTGAGCCCGTTAATGCTTTGCCAAATTTCTTTAGCTTTGTTTTTCGCCTCTTCGACAGACAATTGCGTGTAATGACTAAAATAAGAGCCTGGTTGAGTAAATGCACCTTGGCGGAATTTCAAAAATCGTTCTACATACCATTGCTCAATGGTCTCAGTTTCTGCATCAACATAAATAGAGAAGTCTAGGAAATCAGAGACAAACACGCGATGTGGATCATGCGGATAGTCCATACCACTTTGCAGAACGTTTAACCCTTCGATAATCAGTACATCTGGACGATCTACTTTCTTTCGTTCTTCAGTAATGTCGTACGTAATGTGTGAATAAACTGGGACTTCTAAGTTTGGTTGACCTGCTTTTACATCTGAAACGAATTCTACCAAGCGTTTAATATCGTAAGATTCCGGAAAGCCTTTACGATGCATGATGCCTCTCTCTTCCAGTACTTTCTTTGGATATAAGAAACCATCTGTTGTCACAAGGGCGACTTTCGGATGGTTCTCCCAACGAGAGAGCAATGCTTTTAGAAGTCGTGCGGTAGTACTCTTTCCTACCGCCACACTGCCGGCAATGCCGATAACAAAGGGTGGAGCATGTTCTTCCGTGTTGAGGAACTGCTGAAGTACAGAGTTACGACTTTGGCGAGCCTGAACGTACAGATTTAAAAGACGAGACAAAGGAAGGTAGATCTCTACCGCTTCCTCCATAGTGAGGTTTTCATTAATGCCTTGAAGCGCTTTCAGATCGTCTTCAGAGAGTGTCATCGGAACAGAATTGCGCAATTCTGCCCATTCGGCACGGTCAAATGACAAAAATGGACTCATGGGTCTCTTTTATCCTTGGTTTCATCGAGAGCAAGAACATACAACAAGCTCCGTGCAAAGCAAACGACAAAGCTCGAAAGTTTGCTTTAAAAAGCGAGGTTTGTATGATTTTGCAGCAATCGATTCTAAAAAGTCGAATTTTACGATTTTTTTTGAAATAGCTATTGCAACCTAGAAAATCATTCAATAGAATGCGCACCACTTATGCCGACTTAGCTCAGTAGGTAGAGCAACTGACTTGTAATCAGTAGGTCACCAGTTCGATTCCGGTAGTCGGCACCATTCTTTCCTGTTTCTAGTGGAAACAATTGTAGTAAGAATGGCTTAAAAATTTGGAGGGGTTCCCGAGTGGCCAAAGGGAGCAGACTGTAAATCTGCCGGCACTGCCTTCGATGGTTCGAATCCGTCCCCCTCCACCATATTCTTTAGGAAATAGCTCTCAGAGTTACGTGTTGCGGGCATCGTATAATGGCTATTACCTCAGCCTTCCAAGCTGATGATGCGGGTTCGATTCCCGCTGCCCGCTCCACTCTAATTTGAGTGCTGATATAGCTCAGGTGGTAGAGCGCATCCTTGGTAAGGATGAGGTCGGCAGTTCGAGTCTGCCTATCAGCACCAGCTCTCAAAGTTATCTCCTTTTGATATAAGATTTACCAATTATCTTTTTTGGTTGCGTGGTCAATTCGGGCCACCTAAATCCGTACCTAGAGGGACTACTCATGTCTAAAGAAAAATTTGAACGTGTAAAACCGCACGTAAACGTTGGTACTATCGGCCACGTTGACCACGGTAAAACTACTCTAACTGCAGCTATCTGTACAACACTTGCTAAAGTATACGGCGGTGCTGCTCGTGACTTCGCATCTATCGATAACGCTCCAGAAGAGCGTGAGCGCGGTATCACAATCGCTACTTCTCACGTAGAGTACGACACTCCAACTCGCCACTACGCGCACGTTGACTGTCCAGGACACGCGGACTACGTTAAGAACATGATCACTGGTGCTGCACAGATGGACGGTGGTATTCTTGTAGTTGCTGCAACTGATGGTCCAATGCCACAAACTCGTGAGCACATCCTACTAGGCCGTCAGGTTGGTATCCCATACATCATCGTATTCATGAACAAATGTGAC
>NZ_CAWMYL010000209.1:0-217 GCF_963871815.1 Vibrio sp. L85 | reverse complement strand
GTCGTAGAGAGTGATGAGCTGGGTGTTTTCTAATTGAGAGGCAAGGGTACCGACGTAGCGTTTACCCTCCCAGAAGGTCGTAACGTCGCTTTCAAGCTTATGCCCTAAGCTGGCATAGGTTTTATTGCGCCAGTAATAAAACACAGCCCAAAAGGCATTGTCAGGGGCACGAAGCCAAGTGAGAAATCCGGTTAAGGCAATGACCGCCCAAATGGCA
>NZ_CAWMYL010000208.1:0-2120 GCF_963871815.1 Vibrio sp. L85 | reverse complement strand
AGCCCCGAAAGTTAATGTTATTAACCAACGAGGCCAAGTCATGAATCTAAGCAATTCTGATTATAGCCTATTCACTGTAGGAGGCAATGAAAAATGCCAAAATGTTAGGCGTGTTTTTAACTGAACTCGAATTAGGAAACAAAGCCATTTACCTAAG
Source organism: Vibrio sp. L85 (assembly GCF_963871815.1). NCBI lineage: Bacteria > Pseudomonadati > Pseudomonadota > Gammaproteobacteria > Vibrionales > Vibrionaceae > Vibrio > Vibrio sp. L85. Next base: position 1,963 of record NZ_CAWMYL010000208.1, on the reverse strand, counting down.
TAATATTTTAATTAATGTTTCTGAAAAGAAAATAAGAACAAAAAATAAACATGCAAAAAAGAACTTTGGCCAATATTCGATAAAAACAGGGATTTTTTTATTTTTAACCTTGTTAACGAAATATTTAATTAAGCTAAAAAAACAAAAACAAGACGACAGCAAAAAGATGAAAGAGAAAAACCTTATTAACATTAATAATATTGAATCTGGAAATGAAAAGTAAGATATAACAAAAATTGTAAAGACAATTAAAAAATTAATCATAAAGTTCTAACCATTAAAATAACAATGTTAATTAAAAATGAAAATCCCCCAATAATCCTAAAATTTACCTTCTCTTTCTTTATTATAACCAAATAAGTTGATTTAATTGAATAAATCATAGAGATGAATAGAGAGAAAAATAAAAGCTCTATGTTTGACTCATCCCAAAAGTAAAACAAATTGAGTTGAGAAAAAAAAGGAATAATAAATCCTAACATTAAAATAAATTTATTTGTAGAATAATTTATCATTTAATCGATATCTCCAGAAAACCCAGGTCTATCTGGAAAGTCAATTTCTATTGTTTCTCTACTATCTAAGTCTGTTTCTATTGCATCGGGTCCATCTCGATCATCGAAATCCCTATCTCTATCATCATCTTCTCGCTCTCTATCATAATCATTACGATCTCTATCATCATCTTCTCTGGTTCGATCGGTACTTATGTCACTTTCTGTTTCTCTTTCTCTATATGTGCTGGCAAGTTCTTGTGAATAATATTGAGAGATATTCATAGGTAAACCTATAGCAGGTCCAAAGGCAATCGAAATACCTTTAATTGAACCATCTCCATTACTAACTAAACCATAAGAACCTGCTGGAGTCTCAAAAGTTGTGCCAAAACTTTTTCCATTTGCAATAGCGGCAAGATCACCAGAGTTCCAAACACCAATCTCTCCTTGGAAGGACGCTACACTTCCAGCGTTATAGCCATCTACAACTGATAGACTAAAATCGTCTATATTTGTTGCAAATTGAAATCCTTTAGATATAGGTCCTACAGAACCAACAATACTAATTGTTAGAGAGTATTCCGAATCTTCATCACTAAACCAAGAAGCTGTTTGATACCCTCTTGGTTTAGTTATTTGTTTCCCATCATATATATCTTTAAAATCAGTAGAATCTTCTCCTTTTATCGCAACCGTAATAAAAGGTATACTACTTGGAGATACTATACGTGCTGGTAGTAATACTTCTATCCTTTCCATAATACCTTCACTAGAAAAAGCTTGGTCATATACATCACCATAGGCAACCATATTTGGATTTGCTTCTATTGTAATTGTATATTCTTCAGGTCCCCAACCATATTTCCCTCTGCTAATTTCTTGTATTGTTCCATCATTACGATCTAGATATCTTATTTTTATCAATAATTCTTTTGCTTTGAATCTAGGTGAATCTCTTATATATCTAATGCTTATGGCATCATGGAATTTATTAGATGTTTGACCATTATCTCTATAATATACTTCTCTTTGTAGTCCATGGCTTATATCAAGATCTAAGTCTCTAAAATCTAAAAATGTTATCCCTTCAACATTTTTCCAATCTTTAGTATAACCATCTATTGAAAATGGTTCTTCTCCTACTTTTTGTTCTGAAGCGTTAGTAACAAATGGCATTAAAGAAAGTAAAATTAGAATAATACGAATCATAATTATCAAACCCAAACCATAAGAAAGGCTTGATAATATATGGGATTAAATGCATTTAACTATAGGTCTATCACAATTTTATAAATTCAAAAGCTGGCAGTGATACCATGGAGATCATAGTTTAAGGGGGTTGAAAACAGTGGAACAATTGGAATAGAGCATCCACAGAAGCTCAACACGAAATAATTCAGTCATTCAGTCATTCAGTCATTCAGTCATTCATGAACTGTAAGAAATCAGACTTTAGTTAAAAACCG
>NZ_CAWMYL010000207.1:0-17030 GCF_963871815.1 Vibrio sp. L85 | reverse complement strand
CTTAACTTAAAGCTTTTGAAAACGCCTCGCACTTGCGGGGCGTTTTTTATATGACGGAAGCTCTAGGTGAGCGCGCTCCTCCATGTTTCAAGGAATCGGTCTCAAAGAAGTTAAAGGCCAGGCTTAATTCTTAACTGAGTTAACGGCTTAGCTTAAAGCTATTAAAAACACCTCGCACTTGCGGGGCGTTTTTGTATCTAACATATGAGAACGCTATGCTTCGAGAGGCAGGAACGGGCTTCGCCCTTCGGGAGCGCTTCTCTTCGAAAGGTAGGAGCGGACTTGGCTCTTCGAGAGCACTTCACTTGGATACATGAGAACAGGCTTTGCTTTTGGATGTCTTTCGCTTACGTTGATTTGTCATTCCCTAGAACGACGAAGGAGAGAGTAGGGAATCTCTTTGTTTCATTTTGCTGCTTTTTTCCTGTAAGGAGCGTGTGAGTCTCTTTTTCTACCCTAGAGCCAACCACGCATTTATGCTATATATGTCACCTTATCTAATCCCTTCCGGTACAGAATGTTAGCAACGATATGCGAATCTTTGTTATAGCCCTTACGTTACTGTTTGGCTGGCTTCAATATACCCTCTGGTTTGGCAAAAACGGGGTGTCTGACTACTACACAGTAGAAGATGAAATTGAAGTGCAGCAGCAAGTAAACAGCAAGCTGCAAGCTCGTAATAACGAGATGTTCGCTGAGATTGATGACTTACGACAAGGTCTTGATGCAATCGAAGAACGTGCACGTCATGAACTTGGTTTGGTTAAAGATGGCGAAACCTTCTACCGAATTGTCGATGAGGAAGAGCATTAATATGTTGGATACTAACACTCCAACCCATATTGCTATCGTGCCAGCCGCAGGTGTTGGCAGCCGCATGAAGGCAGATCGCCCAAAACAATACCTGTTGATTGACGGCAAAGCGGTACTGGAACATACCGTAGAGAAACTGCTTTCTCATCCAAAAATTTCTAAGGTTGTCGTGGCTATTACCGACGGCGACCCATACTACCCTGAACTCTCCATTGCTCAGCACCCTGATGTGATTCGTGTGGCTGGTGGTAAAGAAAGGGCAGACTCTGTGTTATCAGGGCTAAACTATGTAAGTACACATTGGGAAAGCGAGTGGGTATTAGTCCACGACGCTGCAAGACCGTGTGTATTAACATCCGATATTGACCATTTGATCGACGTTTGTAGCGCGCACCCACCTGGTGGCATCCTCGCATCTCCAGTGAGAGACACAATGAAGCGAGCAAACACAGCACAAGATATCGATCATACGGTAGATAGAGAAGCATTGTGGCATGCATTAACTCCACAAATGTTTAAAACTCAGCAGCTTACTCAAGCACTGACTGACGCATTAGAACAAGGTGCAACCATTACTGATGAAGCTTCGGCTTTGGAATGGTTGGGCGAGAAGCCGGCTTTGGTTCAGGGGAATGCGAATAATATTAAAATTACTCAGCCAGAAGATCTTGCGTTAGCCGAGTTTTATCTAAGCCGTGAGCGCGGCGAATAAAGAAAGGATAGAAAATGATTCGAATTGGTCATGGTTTCGACGTACATAAATTCGGTGGTGAAGGTCCGGTAATTATTGGGGGCGTAGCGATCCCATACGAACAAGGTTTAATTGCACACTCTGATGGTGATGTAGCGCTGCATGCGTTAACGGATGCACTGCTTGGCGCTATTGCTGCAGGCGATATTGGTCGTCACTTCCCTGATACGGACGACAAATGGAAAGGTGCAGACAGTCGTGAACTACTGAAAGACGTTTATCGCCGAGTCAAAGAGCAAGGCTACCGTCTTGGTAATGCCGATGTCACTATCATGGCACAAGCGCCGAAGATGGCACCGCACATTGACGCAATGTGTGCTGCTATTGCCGAAGACCTTGAAACCGACATTAGCAACATTAACGTAAAAGCAACGACGACAGAACGTCTTGGTTTTACTGGACGCAAAGAAGGCATTGCAACGGAAGCCGTTGTACTTCTGTTTAAGCAATAATTAGCAATTTGCTCCTCTAAGCTGTGATATCAGCGGAAATACATCATGTCAGACATTTTATCTTCATTGGCTTACCTAACAGGTAAGCCAGTTGCATCTGCAAAAATCAAAGCGCAGCCAGAGCACTTTCAGGTTCGCGAAGATTTAGGTTTTGCCTTTACGGGTGAAGGCGAGCATTTAATGGTTCGTATCCGTAAAACAGGTGAGAACACCAGTTTCGTTGCTAACGAACTAGCAAAAGCCAGTGGTGTTAAGTCGAAAGACGTTAGCTGGGCGGGTCTTAAAGACCGTCATGCTGTGACTGAACAGTGGCTAAGCGTGCATTTACCAAAAGGTGAAACGCCAGATTTTTCAGCATTTTTGGCGCAATACCCGAGTATCGAGATCCTAGCAACGGATCGTCACAATAAAAAACTGCGCCCTGGTGACTTAGTAGGGAACGAGTTCGTGGTTACTTTGTCTGAAGTGACAGATATAGCGGATGTTGAACAACGTCTTGAAAAAGTGAAACAAGTGGGTGTGCCAAACTACTTTGGTAGTCAGCGTTTTGGTAACGATGGCAACAACCTTGAAGAAGCACGTCGATGGGGACGCGAGAACGTTCGTACCCGCAATCAAAACAAACGCAGCATGTATCTGTCAGCGGCTCGTTCGTGGATCTTCAACCGCATTGTTTCAGCTCGCCTAGAGAATGGTGTATTTGACAAGTTCATCGACGGTGATGTTGCGCAGACAGCTTCTGGCACTCAGTTAGTTGATGCAAGCAACATCGACGAGTTACAAGCACAATTTGCTCAAGGCGAAGTGGCGATCACCGCGGCAATGGCGGGCGATAACGCACTACCAACTCAAGCGGATGCGCTAACCTTAGAACAACCGTTCTTAGATGAAGAACCAGATTTGATGGCACTGATTCGCGGTAACCGTATGCGTCACGACCGCCGCGATATCGCACTCAAGCCACAAGACCTAGCTTGGACGGTCGATGGTAATAACATCACGATGACATTCTCGCTGGATGCGGGTTCATTTGCGACCTCAATCGTGCGTGAGCTGGTCATCGAAGAAAAGGTAGAAAGAGAATATTAATGGAAATGGATTCACACAACGCGAAGCCATTAAGAATACTGCTCAGCAATGATGATGGTGTTCATGCTCAAGGAATTCATGCGCTTGCTGATGAGCTGAGAAGCATTGCCGAAGTAACGATTGTCGCACCAGACAGAAACCGCTCTGGTGCATCTAACTCATTGACGCTGGAGCAACCGCTGCGTGTCACCGAGATTGCGCCAAAGACATTCTCTGTGCAAGGTACGCCAACAGACTGTGTACACTTTGCGCTGAATGAGTTGATGAAAGATGATTTGCCAGACCTTGTGCTGTCAGGCATCAATCATGGCGCAAATCTAGGTGATGACGTTTTGTACTCCGGCACGGTGGCTGCTGCTATGGAAGGACACTTCCTTGGCGTGCAGGCGATTGCTTTCTCTCTAGTCGGTAAACAACATTTTGAATCTGCTGCTAAAATTGCTCGCCAGTTGGTTGAGCAGCATCTGATTCGCCCAATTCCAACCAACCGTCTATTGAATGTAAACGTCCCTGATCTTCCGTTTGAAGAACTTGGTGAGATAGAAGTGACTCGCTTGGGTGCGCGTCATCACGCTGAGAATATGATTAAGCAGAAAGATCCACGCGGACATGATATTTATTGGCTTGGTCCTCCGGGTAAAGAGCAAGATGCTGGCATCGGTACGGACTTTTATGCCATTGAACATGGTTTTGTTTCAATCACGCCGCTGCAAGTCGATCTCACCGCTCATGAGTCGCTGCGCGCAATGGACAGTTGGTTAAAGGAAGAGAGTTAATGAGTAACCCACATGCTGACAGGTTGATAGCGTTTCTTATCTCCAGTGGCATCAGTGATCAACGTGTGTTGGATGCGATTTATCGACTACCGCGTGAGAGCTTTGTCTCACAAGCAATGATGCACCAAGCGTACGACAACAATGCGCTGCCGATTGGTCAGGGACAAACTATTTCTCAGCCTTATATCGTTGCAAAAATGACAGAGCTGCTTGATCTAAAATCGGACAGTAATGTTTTAGAAATCGGCACGGGCTCGGGTTACCAAACTGCAGTGCTTGCGCAAATTGTCGATCATGTCTATTCCGTTGAACGCATTAAGTCTTTGCAATGGGATGCTAAGCGTCGTCTGAAACAACTGGATATTTATAACGTCTCTACCAAACATGGAGATGGTTGGCTTGGATGGGAAGCGAAAGGTCCATTCGATGCGATTATTGTCACTGCGGCAGCGGAAAGTGTTCCCCAAGCACTTCTATCCCAGCTGAAAGAGGGCGGTAAGATGATCATTCCTGTTGGTGAAGATGAACAACAACTATTAAAAATTGAACGTCAGGGTGAACAATATCTGTCGACCGTGGTAGAAATGGTAAGATTTGTGCCATTAGTTGCAGGTGATTTAGCTTAAGGGTTAAAGACTAGGTGAAGAAGTTATTACGTCGTTTTGGTATTAGCTGTTTATTGGCTGCGGGACTGGTTGGTTGCGCGGCTCATTCACCTGCACCTGTTTCAAGCCTAAATAAAGATTACTCGACGGTTGAGCGTGGTAGTTATAGAGGGAGTTATTACGAAGTAAAGAAAGGTGATACCCTTTATTTTATTGCCTACGTCACAGATAAGGATGTAAATGATCTTGTTCGTTACAATGAATTGTCTGCGCCTTACACGATTTTCCCGGGGCAGAAGTTAAAACTTTGGGCTCCGAAATATGTTGCGCCTAAATATGGTCATAAAGTGGAACCCGTTGTTGCTCCTGTAGTTGCGGCGAAACCTGTTCCAGTGACTAAAACATCAACAGCGTCAAAGCCGTCAAATTCAAGTAAAAGCTCTACTCAAAAACCTAAACCGACTAAGACTCAAGTTGCACAAAAACAGCCTCCAAAGAAGGTTGAACAATCCAAACCAAAGGAGTATGTTGGGTCAAAAGGTAATCAGAATGTTAAACTGAAACCGCCAGTAACTACCGCGAAAAACGATAAAGTATCGAAGTGGTTATGGCCAACAAAAGGGAGAGTAATCAAGAACTTCTCAGCGGGAGAACAAGGAAATAAAGGCATAGACATCGCAGGACAGCGTGGTCAGCCAATCGTTTCAACCGCAGCCGGCACAGTCGTGTACTCAGGTAATGCGCTACGAGGTTATGGCAACCTAATTATAGTGAAGCATAACGACAATTATTTAAGCGCATACGCACACAATGACAGATTGCTGGTCTCAGAAGGACAAAGTGTTAAGAGCGGACAAAAAATAGCGACCATGGGTAGTTCTGGTTCTAAATCCGTCAAACTTCACTTTGAAATTCGCTATCAAGGTAAATCAGTGAATCCAAAGCGCTATTTACCGTAGAACTTTGAATAACAACTTGCGACATCATTTAGCGACATATTGAGTTGTCATGTCTTGCTAACTCGCCAGGGGGAGGCGTTATGAGTATCAGCAACACAGTAACCAAAGTTGAAGAGTTCGAATATGATAATGCACAATCGGAAGGCATTTCTAACGGACTTGAAAAACCATCTAACGGAACCAAAACAGCAGCACGCGAAGAGTTTGATGCGAGCAGCAAGAGCCTAGACGCGACTCAGCTTTACCTAGGTGAAATTGGTTTCTCACCTCTACTTACTGCAGAAGAAGAAGTACTTTATGCACGACGTGCACTGCGTGGCGATGAAGCCGCTCGCAAACGCATGATCGAAAGTAACTTGCGTCTTGTAGTGAAGATCTCTCGCCGATACAGCAATCGTGGTCTTGCGCTTCTTGATCTTATTGAAGAAGGTAACTTAGGTTTGATCCGTGCGGTCGAGAAGTTTGATCCAGAACGAGGCTTCCGTTTCTCAACTTACGCGACGTGGTGGATTCGCCAAACGATCGAACGTGCGTTGATGAACCAAACTCGTACAATCCGTCTGCCAATTCATGTGGTTAAAGAGCTGAACATTTATCTGCGTACAGCGCGTGAACTTTCTCAGAAGCTCGACCATGAACCAACAGCAGAAGAGATTGCTGCACAGTTAGATATCCCAGTAGAAGACGTAAGTAAAATGCTTCGCCTTAACGAGCGTATTAGCTCTGTCGATACTCCAATCGGTGGTGACGGCGAGAAAGCGTTACTGGATATTATTCCTGATGCAAACAACTCGGATCCTGAAGTTTCCACTCAAGACGATGACATCAAATCTTCATTGATCCATTGGCTAGAAGAGCTGAATCCAAAACAGAAAGAAGTGCTGGCACGTCGTTTTGGTCTGCTTGGTTATGAGCCATCAACGCTTGAAGAAGTGGGACGTGAAATTGGTTTAACACGCGAACGTGTTCGCCAGATCCAAGTGGAAGGCTTACGTCGACTACGCGAGATCTTGATTAAACAAGGTCTGAACATGGAAAACTTGTTCAACGTAGAAGACGACTAAACGTAGGCAGCGATAGAGGCTAGATCAGAATAAACAAAAGGCTATGGGTGACCATAGCCTTTTTGCGTTTTACTGTACCAGTTAGCCCAAGAACTAGAGCATCTTCTTCAAGCGGTATAGCTCTTCCAGTGCCTGACGCGGCGTTAAATCATCAGGGTCGATATTCGACAATGCTTGTTCAACATCACTAGGTTCAGGGATCAGGCTGAGTTGGTTTGCCACATCAACGGTACTCGGACGAGGTGAGTCATTACCTTGACCTAATTGTTCAAGCTGCGACAGTTTGTGACGTGCATTCTTGATGACTGGTTTTGGAACGCCCGCTAAACCAGCAACCGCTAGACCATAAGACTTGCTTGCCGCGCCTTCTTGAACTGCATGCATAAAAGCAATGCTGTCACCGTGTTCTACCGCATCAAGGTGAACGTTAGCGAGATTTGGCAGCAAGTTTGGCAGCTCAGTCAGTTCGAAGTAGTGCGTTGCGAACAGAGTCATTGCCCCAATCTGAGTTGCAAGCCATTCTGCACTTGCCCATGCCAAAGACAGACCATCGTAAGTACTGGTACCGCGACCAATTTCATCCATCAGCACCAAGCTGTTCTTAGTGGCGTTGTGAAGAATGTTGGCGGTTTCAGTCATTTCTACCATGAAGGTTGAACGACCAGATGCCAAATCATCAGATGCGCCGATACGAGTAAAGATACGGTCTAGAGAGCCAATATGAGCTGATTCTGCAGGAACGTATGAACCAATGTGAGCCATCAAAGCAATCAATGCAGTCTGGCGCATGTAGGTCGATTTACCACCCATGTTTGGACCGGTGATGATCAGCATCTTACGATTTGAGCTCAGTTCAATTGGGTTAGCAATAAATGGTTCGCTTGTTACTTGCTCCACGACAGGATGACGACCCGCTTGAATGCTAATGCCCGCTTCTTTGTCCAATGTTGGGCGACAGTAATCAAGTGAATCTGCACGCTCGGCTAGGTTTTGTAGTACGTCCAACTGAGAGATCGCCGAAGCAAGGTTTTGCATCTTCTCAAGGTTTGGCATCAACAAATCAAATAGTTCTTCCCACAGTTTTTTCTCAACTGCTAGCGCTTTTGATTTTGAATTCAGAACTTTATCTTCGTGCTCTTTCAGCTCTGGAATGATATAGCGTTCTGCATTTTTCAGTGTTTGGCGACGTACATAGTGTGGTGGAACCAAGTGGCTTTGACCACGGCTAACCTGAATGAAGAAACCGTGTACAGCGTTGTAGCCAACTTTTAGGGTGTCGATACCATGACGTTCACGCTCGTCTGCTTCGAGTTTTTCAAGATACTCGGTTGCACCGTCTGCAAGCTTGCGCCATTCATCAAGTTCCGCATTGTAGCCTTCTGCAATCACGCCTCCCTCGCGAATAACCACTGGTGGGTTTTCTTTGATTGCACGCTCAAGTAAGTCACATACCTCATCCATTGGCGCAGCAAATTGAGCCAACTTTCTAAGATATGGGTGAGCTAGAGAAGAAGTGACTGCTTCCAACTCTGGCAGCTGTTGCATCGCATGGCGTAGACGAGCCATATCGCGCGGACGTGCTGAGCGCAGCGCCAAACGGGCTAGGATACGCTCGATGTCACCAATTTGTTTGAAGATTGGTTGAATGTCGGTGAACAAGCTCTGATCTTTGATCTCACCAATTGCATCAAGACGGTTGTTAAGAGTATCGACACAGCGCATTGGTTGATGTAACCAGCGCTTCAGCATACGGCTGCCCATTGGGGTCGCACAGTGATCGAGTACTTCGGCTAGCGTGTTATCGGTCCCACCAGATAGGTTTTGCGTCAACTCTAAGTTGCGACGTGTTGCCGCATCAAGAATGACTGAGTGATCTTGGCGATCAAACGTCAATGAACGAATGTGTGGTAGGGCAGTACGCTGAGTATCTTTTACGTATTGGATCAAACAACCCGCAGCACACAGACCCAGTGAAGCGTGCTCAACCCCAAAGCCTACCAAGTCGCGCGTACCAAATTGTTGGTTCAATTGCTGCTTAGCGGTATCTAGCTCAAATTCCCAGACAGGACGACGACGGTTACCGTTACGGTTTGACATCAGATGTACGGGTTCAAAATCTTCAGGGAAGAGTAATTCACGAGGCGCAGTACGTTGCAGTTCAGCAGCCATTGCTTCTTCGGTTTCAGGCTCAACTAATTGGAAGCGACCCGAAGTCACATCTAATGTCGCGTAACCGAACTTACCATTGTGATGGTAAATAGACGCAATCAGGTTGTCGATACGCTCTGACAGCAGTGCTTCGTCGGTTACTGTACCTGGTGTAACAATGCGTACTACTTTACGTTCAACTGGACCTTTGCTTGTTGCAGGATCGCCAATCTGTTCACAGATCGCGACAGACTCACCAAGCTGAACAAGTTTGGCTAGATAACCTTCAACGGCGTGGAATGGAACGCCAGCCATCGGGATAGGTTCACCTGCCGATGCACCACGTTTAGTCAACGAAATATCAAGCAATTGAGATGCGCGTTTAGCATCGTCGTAGAAGAGTTCGTAGAAGTCGCCCATGCGGTAAAACAGCAAGATTTCTGGGTTCTCAGCCTTTAGCTTGAGATATTGCTGCATCATCGGAGTGTGTTTTTGTTCAGCTTTCACAGGTAAGTACTTTTGTTTATTTCCGTAGCGGCTTAGGATACGTGAATCCCTATCAAGTAAAAAGAGACAAAGGGCATTTTTGGCTATGGAACGAGCAACAAAATTGAGTGCCGATTTAGGTGCATTATTGGCTAAGCATGGACATGTTTTAACGACGGCAGAATCATGCACGGGTGGCGGTGTTGCAACTGCTATTACTGATATTGCTGGCAGTTCTGCGTGGCTTGACCGGGCGTTTGTCACTTACAGTAATGAAGCCAAAATGGAGATGCTTGGTGTACAAGCTTCAACGTTGGAAGCACATGGTGCGGTGAGCGAACCCGTTGTGATTGAAATGGTACAAGGTGCCATTCGTAATTCGAACGCTACTATCGGCGTGTCCATCAGTGGTATTGCTGGACCAGGAGGAGGCAGTGAAGAGAAACCTGTCGGTACGGTCTGTTTTGCCTTCGCTGATAACCAAAACTGGCAGCAAGTGGATACCATGCATTTCACTGGTGACCGTGCTCAAGTTCGCAAAAAAGCGGTCGAACACGCACTGACTCAATTGTATCAACATCTGATTTAGAATTTGTGAAATTGCCTTAGCCCAGATTTGATAAGGGCTAGAGCAAATCATGACTTTAGGTCAGTCAAATTTTTTTCATACAGGTATAGACACTGTATGAATCAACAGTATAATAGCTTTCATTGCTGAGCAGTTCTTCTGCTTAAGAAAAATGAATTACTATTCGTCGCCCAAAACAAGATGAATAAATCGGAGAAAGTAATGGACGAGAACAAACAGAAAGCGCTCGCCGCTGCGCTAGGTCAAATTGAAAAGCAATTCGGTAAAGGCTCTATTATGCGCCTTGGTGATAACCGCGCAATGGACGTAGAAACCATCTCAACGGGTTCTCTTTCTCTTGATATCGCTTTGGGTGCTGGTGGTCTACCAATGGGTCGTATCGTAGAAATCTACGGTCCAGAATCTTCAGGTAAAACAACGCTAACTCTTGAGCTGATCGCTGCTGCGCAACGTGAAGGCAAAACTTGTGCGTTTATCGATGCAGAGCACGCGCTAGATCCTGTATACGCGAAGAAACTTGGCGTTGATATCGATGCACTATTGGTTTCTCAGCCTGATACGGGTGAGCAAGCGCTAGAGATCTGTGACGCACTTGCACGTTCTGGTGCTATTGACGTTATGGTGGTTGACTCTGTTGCAGCACTAACACCAAAAGCAGAAATTGAAGGCGAAATGGGTGACAGCCACATGGGTCTTCAAGCACGTATGCTTTCTCAAGCGATGCGTAAGCTAACGGGTAACCTAAAGCAATCTAACTGTATGTGTATCTTCATCAACCAAATCCGTATGAAGATTGGTGTGATGTTCGGTAACCCAGAAACAACGACTGGTGGTAACGCACTTAAGTTCTACGCTTCTGTTCGTCTAGATATCCGTCGTACTGGCGCAATCAAAGAAGGTGACGAAGTAGTAGGTAACGAAACGCGCATCAAAGTTGTTAAGAACAAGATTGCTGCACCGTTTAAAGAAGCAAACACGCAAATCATGTACGGCCAAGGTTTCAACCGTGAAGGTGAGCTGATTGATCTAGGTGTGAAGCACAAGCTAGTTGAAAAAGCAGGTGCATGGTACAGCTACCAAGGCGACAAGATTGGTCAAGGTAAAGCAAACGCTTGTAACTACCTACGCGAAAACCCAGAAATCGGTAAGACTATCGATACTAAACTGCGTGAAATGCTACTTTCACCAGCACTACCTGAAGCACCAGAATCAGGTGAAAAATCAGAGCAAGAAGAAGAGTTTTAATCTTCTTACTAAGTCATATTGAACAAGGCCCTGCTATGCGGGGCTTTGTTGTATCTGCTGAAATAAAAATCGAAAAAACAAAGGCTGGGCTTATATCAATTAGGGTAGGCAAGCGATCAGAACTAGCGTGTTAGTAGGTTAGAGTGAGCGGTTATTTACTACGATTGAGATAAATCCTGTACAGCAAAAACAGTTTTAGGATCACCATGTACCAAAAGCGCCAAGCGCCGACTCTATCTAGCAAAGAAGCGGCTATTCAATTATTGAGCCGTCGAGACCATGGGCAATACGAGTTATACCAAAAGCTGGCTCTAAAAGGTTATGAAGAGGCAGACATAGAATCGGCAATCAATTTTTGTCTCGACCACAACTATTTGGATGACCTGCGCTATGCCAAAAGCCAAGTGCGTCAACATGTTTACAAAGGGCATGGCGAGCGCCGAATTCGTCAAGAATTGAACCAAAAACGTGTAGCAGAATCCATCATCGATATGGCAATGGCAGAAGAGCCACAAGACTGGTTTGAACTGGCAAGAATGGCTGCTGAGAAGAAATTCAAAGGAATAAAAGCCAAAGACCAGAAAGAGTACGCTAAACAAGTGCGATTTCTGCAATATCGTGGCTACAGTTTTGACCAAATTAGCTATGCGCTGAGCTTTGAGGACGAAGATTAACGGTCAGTCGTTCGCACTGTTTTTTGTTTTGCTTCAAATTTTTTCTTCTAATGCCTCTTTTCCGCAAGAAAACTAGTCGTAGCTGATTGCATGATCTACAATACGGCAAAATTCTAACTCGACTATTTTCAGGAAGAGCTGCATGTACATGAGCACTGATGAGGTTCGTAACGCGTTCCTCAAGTTCTTTGAGAGCAAAGGACACCAAATCGTAGAAAGTTCATCGTTAGTTCCACATAACGACCCAACCCTGCTGTTCACAAACGCGGGTATGAACCAATTTAAAGATTGTTTCTTAGGCTTAGAAAAACGAGCCTACACTCGAGCGACTACGGCTCAACGTTGTGTACGTGCTGGTGGTAAACACAACGACCTGGAAAACGTTGGCTTTACAGCTCGTCACCATACTTTCTTTGAAATGCTAGGTAACTTCAGCTTTGGTGACTACTTCAAAGAAGACGCAATTTCTTTCGCATGGGAATTCCTAACAGAAACCCTTAAGCTGCCAGCAGACCGTCTACTTGTAACAGTTTACGAGACAGACGACGAAGCATTCGATATCTGGAACAAAAAAGTAGGCGTTCCAGCAGACCGCATTATTCGCATCGGCGACAAGAAAGGTGGTAAACCATACGAGTCAGATAACTTCTGGCAAATGGGTGACACGGGTCCTTGTGGTCCATGTACTGAAATCTTCTACGATCACGGTGAGCACATCTGGGGTGGCCGTCCTGGCACACCTGAAGAAGATGGTGACCGTTTCATCGAGATCTGGAACAACGTATTCATGCAGTTCAACCGTCACGCAGACGGCACTATGGAACCGCTACCAAAACCATCGGTAGATACTGGTATGGGTATCGAGCGTATCTCTGCAATCATGCAAGGCGTTCACTCAAACTACGAAATCGATGTATTCCAAGCTCTTATCAAAGCTGCTGCTGAAGTGATTGGTTACGAAGATCTATCAAACCAATCGCTACGCGTTATCGCTGACCACATCCGTTCATGTTCATTCCTGATCGTTGATGGCGTTATGCCTTCAAACGAAGGTCGTGGTTACGTTCTACGTCGTATCATCCGTCGTGCAGTTCGTCACGGTAACAAGCTAGGCGCACAAGGTGCATTCTTCCACAAACTGGTTGGTGTACTAGCGGAAATCATGGGTACGGCTGGTGAAGAGCTGAAGCGTCAACAAGCTGTGGTTGAAAAAGTACTGCGCATCGAAGAAGAAAACTTCGGTCGTACACTTGAGCGCGGTATGGCGATTTTAAACGAAGCATTAGATAACATTTCTTCGCAAGGAACGGACGGTAAAGTACTAGACGGCGAAACCGTATTTAAACTTTACGATACTTACGGCTTCCCTGCTGACTTAACTAACGACGTTGCACGTGAGCGTGAGTTCGTAATCGACGAAGAAGGTTTCGAGAAAGCGATGGAAGAGCAGCGTCAACGTGCGCGTGAAGCTGGTAACTTCGGTACTGACTACAACGCAGCGATCAAAGTTGATACGCAAACAGAATTCTGTGGTTACACAGGCACTAAAGGTTCTAGCTCTGTAGCAGCGATGTTCGTTGAAGGCAACGAAGTAGAATCTCTGTCTGCAGGCGACAAAGCAATCATAGTGCTTGGTGAAACACCATTCTACGCAGAGTCAGGCGGTCAGTGTGGTGACGCTGGTGAAATCCGCACTGAGTCTGGTGTATTCCGTGTTGAAGACACTCAAAAACTAGGTAACGCAATCGCACACCACGGTGTAATGGCAGAAGGCGTTCTAGCGAAAGGTGACGAAGTAGCAACTATCGTTGACGCAGAGCGTCGCGCAGCTATTTCTCTAAACCACTCAGCAACGCACTTGCTACACGCAGCACTTCGCCAAGTTCTTGGTGAGCACGTAACGCAGAAAGGCTCTCTAGTGAAAGCTGACAGCCTACGTTTCGACTTCTCACACCTAGAAGCCGTAACTGCAGCAGAGCTGAAAGAAGTAGAGCGTCTAGTCAACGCGCAAATTCGTCGCAACCACACGATTGAAACCAACGTGATGGACATTGAGTCTGCGAAGAAGAAAGGCGCAATGGCACTATTCGGCGAGAAGTACGACGACGAAGTACGCGTACTGTCTATGGGCGACTTCTCTACTGAACTTTGTGGTGGTATCCACGCTTCAAACACAGGTGATATCGGTCTATTCAAGATCACATCTGAAGGTGGTATCGCAGCAGGTATCCGTCGTATCGAAGCGGTAACGGGTGAAGGTGCACTAGATGCAATCGAAGCTCAAGCGGCTAAGTACGAAGAGAAACTGGCTGAATCAGCGCAGAAAGCAAAATCTCTAGAGAAAGAAATCCAGAAACTGAAAGACAAGATGGCTGCGGCAGAAAGCGCAAACATCATGGGCAAAGTTCAGGACATCAACGGTACTAAAGTACTGATTGCTGCTCTAGAAGGCGCAGATAACAAGAACCTACGTACTATGGTTGATGACATCAAAAACCAAGTCGGTAGTGGCGTTATCCTTCTTGCAAACGTGAACGATGACAAGATCGGTCTGATTGCAGGTGTAACCAAAGACCTTATCGGCAAAGTGAAAGCGGGTGACCTAGTTAAGATGGTTGCTGAGCAAGTTGGCGGTAAAGGCGGTGGTCGCCCAGATATGGCGCAAGCAGGTGGTACTGATGTTGCAGCGCTACCTGCGGCGATTCAGTCTGTACAGCCTTGGCTAGAAGAACGCCTATAAGCTTTTAAAAAATGATTTACGCTCAATCAAGCTTCTTTGATTGGGCGTAATTTTTTTATGGTAACCAAGTGGTTTAATTGACCGTATTTTAACCAGGTCATTTACGCTGCTTGGTTTTTGTTGTAACTACCGCTTATATAATTTATCTCAATGGAGTATGAGTGGTCCTAATGAGACTTTGGTCTTGGGAAGGTGAAGACTGGTGAAAAAGCCCCTTATCGTGCAAAAGTTTGGTGGAACCTCTGTGGGTTCAATTGAAAGAATCCACCAGGTAGCTGAACACATCATTAAGGCGAAGAATGATGGTAATCAAGTTGTCGTTGTTGTGTCTGCAATGTCAGGCGAAACAAACCGACTAATGGAACTGGCTAAGCAAGTAGATAGCGTTCCAACGGCTCGAGAACTTGATGTTTTGCTCTCTGCTGGTGAGCAAGTGTCGATGGCACTGCTAGCAATGACTCTGAATAAATTGGGTTACGCTGCACGCTCACTTACCGGAGCACAAGCGAACATTGTGACGGACAATCAACACAATGACGCGACGATTAAACACATTGATACTTCTACGATTCTGGATTTACTTGAACAAGACCAAATCGTGATCGTGGCAGGATTCCAAGGTGTGAATGAAAATGGGGATATCACCACATTAGGTCGAGGTGGCTCAGATACGAGCGCAGTGACACTGGCTGGCGCGTTAAGCGCTGATGAGTGTCAAATCTTTACCGACGTTGATGGTATTTATACTTGTGACCCACGTGTAGTAAAAAACGCTCAAAAGATGGCAGTTATTGATTTTCCTTCGATGGAAGCGATGGCTAGCCGCGGAGCAAAGGTATTACATCTTCCTTCTGTGCAGTATGCGTGGAAGAACAATGTACCGCTACGCGTGCTTTCGACATTTGATTTGAACGAAGGCAGTTTGGTAAAAGGGGAAGCAGGCTCAAAAGCCGTTTCTGGTATAGCCATTCAACGTGACCTTGCCATTATTGAAGTCGACAACGAACATTTGTCTAGCATTACAAAGCAATGTCAGATGTTGGGTATCGACATTTGGAATGTGATCGAGGAAACAGAACGAACAGGTATCATGATAAAACAAGATGCATGTGCCAAGTTGGATCTGGTGTTCAGCGATAAAATCCGTAATAGTGAAGCTGTAAGCCTGTTGACCGCTGTGGGGCTAGAAGCCAATGGAATGGTTGACCATGCCTGTGAATTGTTGGCACAGCAAGATATTGCAATCAATTTCTGTTCAACGAATGCACTCACTATGATGCTAGTCTTACCACCTATGTGTGTGGATGCAGCAGCAAACATTCTTCATGATGCTTACGTTACATCTAGTGAAGCATTGAACATTCAGCAAAAACATGCCTTTTTGGGCTAATTTTCAGTGACAAGGTAGTTTACGAAAATATAACTTTTGTTGGATAATAGCTTTGTAGCAAGAAAATTTAGAGATTACTCAAGGAGCAAAGAATGCTAATTTTGACTCGCCGCGTAGGCGAAACACTTATGATTGGTGATGAAGTGACTGTAACTGTACTAGGTGTTAAAGGTAACCAAGTACGTATCGGCGTTAACGCTCCGAAAGAGGTTTCTGTTCACCGTGAAGAAATCTACATGCGCATTCAAGCTGAAAAAGGCAATGGTAACGTTGCTTCTGGTAACTACTAAGCTGCTCCTGTTTACAGAGCTTAGTTTGAATGAAAAAGGCTAGCCGAAGGGCTAGCCTTTTTAGTTTCTGATTAATGTCATTTTTTAAGAGAAGACTCTCTTTTTTTCATCATAATAGGGTGGTAAAGTTTGTTTAATAGTCACTTTGATTAAATCCGCATCGGTTAAGCGATTTTTGCGTTTTTTTTCAAAGAAAGTGTTTGACATATTTTCGGTAAAACGTAATATGTGCCTCCGCAAGACGGTGAGGTGGCCGAGAGGCTGAAGGCGCTCCCCTGCTAAGGGAGTATACGGTTTATCCCGTATCGAGGGTTCGAATCCCTCCTTCACCGCCATTCTTGCAACGTTGAGAAATCAACAAAAAGTGCGTCCTTAGCTCAGCTGGATAGAGTACCTGGCTACGAACCAGGCGGTCGGAGGTTCGAATCCTCCAGGACGCGCCATATCTCTTTTGAGATATAACAATGAAAACGGTGAGGTGGCCGAGAGGCTGAAGGCGCTCCCCTGCTAAGGGAGTATACGGTTTATCCCGTATCGAGGGTTCGAATCCCTCCTTCACCGCCATTCATTGACTGGCCCAACGGCCTTTTTTTTGTTTCGTAAGAAATGAATGTGATTTACTTCACAACTTCTTAGCAAGAAGATCTGCGCGTCCTTAGCTCAGCTGGATAGAGTACCTGGCTACGAACCAGGCGGTCGGAGGTTCGAATCCTCCAGGACGCGCCACTCTTTAGGGTTTCCTTGTGAATTCCTGATATTGGTAATACTGATATCGAAAACTGCGCGTCCTTAGCTCAGCTGGATAGAGTACCTGGCTACGAACCAGGCGGTCGGAGGTTCGAATCCTCCAGGACGCGCCACTATTTAATAATTCGTTTGATAAACGGGTTATACAAAGTAAAATAAAGATTACTGCGCGTCCTTAGCTCAGCTGGATAGAGTACCTGGCTACGAACCAG
>NZ_CAWMYL010000206.1:0-597 GCF_963871815.1 Vibrio sp. L85 | reverse complement strand
CGTGAAAGACATACTTTTAACCCAGAATTTAAGCTTGAATGCGCTCAGTTGGTGCTTGATCAGGGGCGGACTTACAAAGAAACCTGCGAAGCAATGGGCATTGGAAGAACCACGCTAGAAAGCTGGGTAAGAGAACTCAAAGCTGAAAGAGCGGGTAAAGCACCAAGTACATCACCGTTGACTCCAGAGCAAAGAGAAATCCGCGACCTTAAAAAGAAAATCAAGCGTATTGAAGAAGAAAAGGAAATCCTAAAAAAGGCTACGGCTCTCTTGATGTCAGACTCCCTGAACGGTTCTCGATAATCGAGAAACTCAAGAAGAGTTATGCTGTGAAAAGGCTTTGTGAAGTGTTTGGGGTTCATCGCAGTAGCTATCGTTATTGGGCAAATAGAGATAAATCTCTGTCGTCAGAGCGTGTGCTTGTTCGTGCCGAAGTTCGTCGAGCTTATGAGCTGAGCAATGGTTCCGCTGGGGCGAGAACCATTGCTGATATAGTAACGGCGAGAGGCATTCCACTTAGTCGTTACCGAGCGAGTAAGTTCATGAAAGAACTAGACTTAATCAGTGGTCAACTACCGAAACATTCGTACAAAAAAA
>NZ_CAWMYL010000205.1:0-18182 GCF_963871815.1 Vibrio sp. L85 | reverse complement strand
ATTGCATGGGTTCATGTGATTCTCAATAACTGAGTGCAACAACTTAGCTTCGGTCGAATGCGACAAGTCGATGTTTATTGAATGAAGTGGTGTTGGAATATCTTTTCGCATGGTGATGACTCCTATATTGCCGCTTTCCAGTCTGTGAATTCTTGAGCCTGCTCGACCGCATATTGCTCCAATGCTTTCATGTTGATTAGCGTGCGCCCTCTTCTCCCCCCATCTCGACGAATAACAGGTAACTTCCCTGTTTGTACCTGACACTTCACAGCATCAACGGTGAACCCAGCCAACTCAGCGTACTTCTCCGGTGTCACAAATGGTGCATATTGTTTGTTTGAGTCTTTTTCTAATGCTTCATAATGTTCTATCATGTTCCAATTAACCTCTTTGCATTAATGAATTTATGAGTTATTACGTTTGATTAAGGTTCATTAAATAGGCATGGAGTGTATCTGTCAATGTTTGATTAAGGTTTATTATGCGCGAATGGTTTCTAAGCAGTGAGCTCTTAGGGCTAAAAGGAATGCCCAACTCTCTAACGGGAATAGGACAAAAAGCCCGTAGGAACAATTGGTTAAGTAGGAAAGCGGCAGGGAATGGAAGAGCCTTGGAGTACCATATCTCCAATTTTCATGATGATGTGTTGGATGCGTTAAATGAGAAGTTTGGCACATTGGGAGATAGCAACGTTTCATCGATTTACCAAACTGCACCTAATGATGATTCAGTATCAATACCGGAATTTAATGTGAACGCAGCTGCGGGCGCAGGAA
This sequence comes from Vibrio sp. L85, assembly GCF_963871815.1. Lineage (NCBI taxonomy): Bacteria > Pseudomonadati > Pseudomonadota > Gammaproteobacteria > Vibrionales > Vibrionaceae > Vibrio > Vibrio sp. L85. The sequence continues at coordinate 17,406 of NZ_CAWMYL010000205.1, read as the reverse complement.
AACTCATAAGTGGTGAACATCAAACAGGGACGTTTACTGTTTCAACACATTTGATTCGTGACTTAGGTTTGCAGCCGGAACATACTGTTGTTGTATTTTGTTCAGGCTCAAGCATGTTACCAACGATGAATGACAATGACCGAATTCTTGTTGATACAAGAGAGCTCATCGAGCCAGTTAAGGATGGCGTTTATGTTATTCGAGTAGATGATATGGTTTATGTGAAGCGCTTAAAATGGAACATTCTTGCGCAAGGGTACGAAATCATTTCCGATAATCCCGATTATGACTCGTTTTCGATGTTCGGTGAGGACTTGAATAGACTCAAAATTATTGGGCGTGCAGCAATGGTGATGCGTTCACTGTGACCGTAAGAAAAAACGATGACAAATGGCTAGTTGATGTTCGTCCTTCGGGTCGAACAGGTAAGCGATTTCGTAAAAAATTCGAGAAGAAATCTGAAGCGTTGGCTTATGAGAAACATATACTCGCAACTGCTAACCAGAAGGCTTGGTTCGGCACACCAAAAGACAAAAGGCATCTATCTGAGCTCATTACTATTTGGTGGGAAAAAGCAGGTCAGTTCAAACGAACTGCAAAAGCTTATCACAGCAATTTAAAAAGAATCTGCGATGAACTCGGAGATCCAACAGTTGATAAAATCAATGCAAAACTAATTACCAATTGGCAGCTAACTAGAGCTACTGAAAAAAATCAAAAACCAAGCACAATTAGAAGATCAACAAACTGTTTGAGCAATATCTTCACTGAACTGATCGCAACTGGAGACTACACCCAAGAAAACCCTTTGAAGGGTATTAAGCGTCCTATTGAAAAGCGACCAGAGATGACTTACCTCACTGTAAGCCAAATTAACATTCTAAGAGAAGCGATCAAAAGTGATAAGGAGATACTAAACGCTGTCGATATATGCCTTTCTACAGGTTGCCGCTGGCGTGAAATGATAACGCTTAAAGCTGCTAACCTATCTCCTTATAGAATCCGCTTTACTGAAACAAAAACTGACAAGTCGCGAACGGTTCCCATAAGCCAAGAACTGTATGAACGCATCTACCCAAAAGATGGAAACAACAATCTGTTCAGTTGTGACTGGCAACAAAAGTTGAGACGAAAAATCAAACAACTAGGTTTCGATTTACCTAGAGGCCAAAAGGTTCATATCTTGCGCCATACTTTTGCCAGTCACTTCATTATGAACGGCGGTAATATACTCACATTACAAAAAATATTAGGGCATGCTGATATCAAGCAAACAATGGAGTATGCACATTTGGCACCTGATTTTTTACAAGATGCCGTGAAGCTCAATCCGCTATCAGTGTCCACAAAGTGTCCACAAAATTGACTTTTTATCACTTCTCTTCATTTTGACATTGTCTTATCTCATTGTTATTTAAGTAATTAATTATACAAAACTTCTCATCACCTTCATTTTTAATCCCTCCTAAGGGACAGGTCGTAGGTTCGAATCCTACTGGGGGCGCCACATAGATCAACGCCTTAGCTATAACTTTAGCTAAGGCGTTTTTGTTTGTATCCACAAAATGTCCATGCATTGAGGTTGATGTCCCGAATTCTCCCAATAAGCAAACCTTACTCAAGGTAAAACTGAGCCATCCATTCTTTTAAGTCTTCATAACTCATTTCATATTCTTTTTTGAAGGCGATCTTTGCTTGTCAAAACGTTAATAAACGATTGTATGATGACGCCTTGCCTTTATCGACTACTCTTAGCAGACAAACTTTTTGCCGGCTTTGAGGGAGTGCCTAACTCAAGAATTCTGTCTTGATTTAGATGTATCAGAAAAGATTCAATACTCATGCTATTTACAGTTTTGTATTTTATTACTTTAATTATCTATGAGTTTTGCTTACCCTTTTAGCTATTAACAAAACTATTAGTTAGCACTATGTCTAAGAGCAATTTAATTACAAACACTGGACACCGCTTCATCTCGAAGGGCAAAACGGCCTTCAAGATTCATATCCACACACCGGATGACACGGTTTTACACCGCTCCGTAGGTTTCGTTCGCATTGGAGAAAAGAAAGGGCTTAAAAAGGCTATCAAGCTGCGTAACGAGCTTGGACGGGAGATGTGGGGTAAATTTTGGCGTCGTCTGCTGAAAGACCCCTATTTAATGACCAGACTGCCGCATAGCGTCGAACCAAAGATTGTCCATAAGCCTAACCCTACCCTAGAGGATCCTGATAATAGAGACACCTGCTACATTGCGAAATGGCGTGAGTTTAACGATGCTGGCGAGTACAAATATAAAACGGTCGTGCGCTCTATTAACAAGTACGGCAAACTGGCCGCCTATATGCAAACAAAGAAAGCGTTGCTGGATGCACACAAAGATAACCTGGAAATCCTGACGTTTATGGGGCGTCTCAACAGCATTGACCTCAAGTGACCTTTATTCCTTCCTTTCATTGAGTGTTCTTCGCTGATAAACAGATATACCCAAGTAACCTCGAGATGCAGGGTTCAGCGAGAATGACTTGTTTTGTAGACGCGGCGACGATTTAAAGGTCTAGTGGACCTAAATCAAGAATCGACAACAAAGTATACAAGCCAAGGTTCTTGCTATTTGCAAAGAGTACCCTTTGGGAGTGTGTCATTGACTCGCGTTTTTATTAAACTAATGGCTGCGTCAAACAACTTGGAATGAGCAGGTACGCTACGTTGTTTTCCTTGCTTGCTTTAGGTAAATAGGGAATCAATGACAACGCTCTGAATCCGGAATCTTAAAGTCACTTGGGTATATAAAAAAACCCCAAAAGAGCGAACTCTTTGGGGCTTTTCGTATCTAGCTTTCTAACGGTTAGTGTTAGATTTCGCGATTATTGTTGAACTTGGTATTCAAACTCAGGAACAACGATTTCTACGCGACGGTTTTGCTCACGACCTTCACGAGTGTCGTTTGAAGCGATAGGGTTGTTTTCACCTTCACCACGAGCGTGAATGCGAGAAGCATCGATACCTTTCTCTACAAGAGCATTTGCTACAGATTCAGCACGCTTCTCAGAAACTTTTAGGTTGTATGCCGCTGGACCAGAAGTATCTGTGTAGCCAATTACATCAACGTTTGCTTGTGGGTACTCGTTTAGGAACGCTACTAGGTCGTCTAGTTTTGCTGCGCTCGCAGGTTTAAGCGTTGTGCTGTTTAGCGCAAAGCTACCTGTACCGATTGTTTGAGTTTCGAAAGTTTTCGTTACAACAACTGGTGCAACAACTTCTTCTACTACTACTTCTTCAACTACTGGCTCTTCTTCAACAACCACTTCGTCTTGACCGCCAAACTTGAATGACACACCTAGAGTTGCTGTGTTACCCATTGCTTTTACTGAATCGTTGTTGATGTCTGTGATTGTTTGGTATTCCGCACGTGCTGTTACGTTTTGGCTAACGTTGAACTCAAGACCAGCCGCACCTAGGTAAGAGTAATCGTCTTTACCGTCGTTCATCATTAGGTATGCGCCACCAACTTTACCGTAAAGAGCGATGTCTTCAGTGATTGGTAGGCTGAATTTAGGAGCAAGAGTGATTGCTTCTACGTGACCGCCGAAAGAAGTTTGGTCAAAATCACCAAGGTTGTCGAAGCCTGCTTCTACTGAGAAGTAGTCATTCATTTCGTAACCAACAAAAGCACCTAGAGTAGAGCCATCTTTGTCACAAGCTTGACCAGCTACACAAGCGTCTTCCATCCAAGACTTACCCATCTTACCGCCCACGTACACTTCTGCGTGTGCTGCTGAAGCCATAAGTAAAGAAGCTGAAATTACCGCTGCTAGTTTTTTCATTATTGATTCCTCTAAAAGAAGTTCTCTTGTTCGTAACGAAATGCGCCGCCTGACTGACGTTGTATTTCAATTCTTTTATTCAAATCCTTTGATTTTGATACCGAAGTAACTTCCGCAATTTTGCATAAAAGTTACTTGGGTATGGATCCTGACCAGTGATGCATATTGCTGCTTCACTGACGGCGAGCACTATAACTCCAAGAAATCCCAAGACAAATCCCAAAACTGTCAATTTAATGTCATCGAAAAGCATGACTTTATGTGATCTAGAGCACTCAAATACGAGTGATAGCAATAACGCAAACGTTTGCGTGATATTTCAAAATAAAATAAGTAAAGCAAATTAACTTCTCATTAATGAGACGATATTTAAGGAACTTTATGGATTTTGGTGCTAAGTCAGAGAGATATTTTGTATTAAAAGGTCAAAAAAACATTCGTCGAGGATATATTTGGATAAGTAAAACTTATTAACCTTTCGAACTATTGTTGGGAAAACATACAGATTTCGACGTCATTTATGTTGAGTTAAGATGTTTTCTTAACGTCAGGCACAAAAAAGCCGCGAAATATATCGCGGCTTTCTGATTATTTATTCAAGTAATTATGCGTTTGCTTCGCGCTCAGCGATGAACTCAAGAGCCATTTTGATGCGTGCAACACAACGCTCTTTGCCAATCAGTTCCATTACTGCGTCTACAGAAGGAGACTGACCGCCACCTGTTACTGCAACACGCAGTGGCATACCGATTTTGCCCATGCCGATTTCTAGCTCTTCGCACACAGCTGCGATAACACCATCTTTGATGTTCGCTGTCGTCCACTCAGTCAGTGCTTCAGCTTTCGCTAGAGCAAGCTCTAGAGGCTCTTTAGCTACGCCGCGTAGATGCTTCTTCGCTGCGCCCGCTTCAAACTCAGAGAAATCTTCGTAGAAGTAACGAATCTGCTCAGCTAGCTCAACAAGCGTGTTGCAACGCTCACCAACAAGCTTGATCACTTCCGTGATAGCTGGACCATTAGTTACGTCTAGTTTTTGTTGATCTAGGTGCCATTGTAGGTGCTGTGCAACGTACGCTGGATCTGAGTTTTTGATGTAGTGGTTGTTCAACCATTGCAGTTTGTCAGTGTTGAATGCAGACGCTGACTTAGATACTGCGTTTAGGCTAAATAGGTTGATCATCTCTTCTTGAGTGAAGATTTCTTGATCACCATGAGACCAACCAAGACGCACTAGGTAGTTGTTTAGCGCAGCAGGTAGGTAACCCATATCGCGGTACTGCATTACAGATACTGCACCGTGACGCTTAGACAGTTTCGCGCCGTCATCACCTAGGATCATTGCACAGTGCGCAAATGTTGGTACTGGCGCACCTAGCGCTTCGTAGATGTTGATCTGACGAGGCGTGTTGTTGATGTGGTCTTCACCACGAACAACGTGAGTGATACCCATATCCCAGTCGTCAACCACAACGCAGAAGTTGTACGTTGGAGAGCCGTCAGTACGACGAATGATCAGATCATCCATTTGGTCGTTGCGGATTTCAATGCGACCACGAATTTGGTCATCAAATACTACGCTGCCTTCTTTCGGGTTACGGAAACGGATAACACATGGATCGCCATCTTTTGCCGCTTCGTTTGCCGCTTTGATTTTTGGATGGTTAGCATCGTAGCGAGGCATTTCTTTGTTTGCTTCTTGCTCTGCACGAACTTCGTCTAGCAGTTCTTTAGACGCGTAACATTTGTATGCTTTGTCTTCTTCTAGAAGCTTATCAACCATCTCGTTGTAACGATCAAAACGTTGAGTTTGGAAATAAGGGCCTTCGTTCCACTCAAGACCTAGCCATTCCATGCCTTCTAGGATCGCATCAACCGCTTCCTGAGAGTTACGCTCAAGGTCAGTATCTTCGATACGTAGAACGAATTCACCACCTTGGTTTTTAGCGTATAGCCAAGAGTAAAGTGCAGTACGAGCACCACCAACGTGTAGGTAGCCAGTTGGGCTAGGAGCAAAACGAGTTTTAACCGTCATTTGAGTTCCTTAGGGATAATGAGCAACGAGAAGGCTCTCGTTGTAATGTCAAGGATAAAAGTGGCGACATTTTACCACCGTAAGTCAATACTACAATCCTTCCTTTTGGTTTAACGCCAGAAATAAAAACGGGCAGCCACCGAACACGATGCTGCCCTTTGATTTATCTCTTAAGTACAATTGTTGCTAGATAACTACTATCGCTATAGAAAGCCTATATAAAAGAAGAAAACCAGATTACTTTAGGTTACGCATTGCCCATTGCATGAACTCTTGCTGCTCTTCACGGCTTAGATCGTTGAACGACTCTTTCAATGTTTTTGTTACCGCTGGAGAAGCTGCAATGCTCGCTTTTGTCGTTTGCTTGTTCATTGCTTGGTTGTAGTCAGCGACTTCACGTTCGTAGTCACGGAAACCTTGTAAACCACCTTTGCGAAGTTGAACCATTGAGAACTTAACGTCTTTGCCGTTCGCATCTTTTAGCGTCAGTTTAGGGTCCATTTCAAAAGCCTTGGCTTCTTCAATAGTGCGGAACTTGTTGTATGTCAGCGTAAGCTCAGCATCTTTCGGTGCATCAAATTCAAGTAAAAGCGGCTGTGAATCAAACTTACGACGCTTGCCATCTTCAAACACAATTTGACCAACATTTACAGCAAGTTGGTTTGCACCATCTTCAACTTTGATGCTGTTGTTGTCAGAGATCCACTCAGGGTAGACGAACTCACTGTTGAGAACGCGAGGAACCAATTCCGCTTGCAGAGTCAGTTGAGCAGCAAATGCAGGCGCAGAAAGGATTGCGCAAAGTCCTAATAGTGTGGTTGTTTTTTTCATCATGGTTTTCTCGTTTTATACCAATTTAGATAAGCCACTGAAACTAACAGGCCAGTCATTCCAATGGCTTATGTGAATAAGTATCAAGACAAAAAGGGCGTCTCCGCCCTTTTAGCTGCTTCTTTATTAGAAGTAGTATTCAACACCTACAGAGTATTCGTTGTAGTCACCGTTAGTACCTGATGTCCAGCGAGCTGCATCATCTAGACCATCTAGACCTTCGTTGAAATCGTTCATACGTGCACGAGCGTATAGCACTGCAGATGGGTCAACAAAGTACATGATCTGTGCTGAAACAACATCATCAGACGTGTTAGATAGTGTCTTACCGTCACGTTCTAGATCGAAGTTCGCTGCGTAACCCAGTTTGTACTGCCAGTCACCTGTTGTGTACATCAGACCTGCTGACATTGCATCTTGCTTCTCGTTTACACCGTTGCTTGCGTCAGCTTCCATGTATTTGTATTGAGCGAAGAAAGAGATACCGTTTTCAAACCAACCTTGAACACCTACTAGGTATGTGTTGTTTTCCCAAGTTTGACCTTCAGCTTCAATGTTGCGGTTACCTTCGTAAGCTGCATCCAATTGTAGTGGACCTAACTTGTAGTGAGCCGCGATGCCGCCCCAGTAGTCATCACCCGCACCTAGACCAGCTTTATCACCAGCACCAACTGCTGCGTCGATAGAGAATTTGTCAGCGTACATTGGAGAGTCCCAACGAATAGTATTTGATTGACGGTCTTGGTATTTAGCACCACCGATCGCACCACCCCAGTCGTAAACATCGCCTAGACCTGGGTTCGATGCTGGCCAGTCAACCAACTCGTACATTGGAGTAAGAACACGACCTAGACGAACTTGACCCCAAGAAGCACTTTCAAAACCGACGAATGTGTCACGTTCACCAAGACCTGCACCTTCACCACCGAAGCTTGGGTCTACGTAACCACCTTCGATTTGCCAAATGAACGTTGGCTCAAAGTTAGCGAATTGCTTTTTACCACGGAAGCCGATACGTGATTCGTTGTTTAGCTGCATACCACCAAGGTTATCATCTTGTTTTGCATCACCAGAATCGTAATCGCGGTACGCGGCCTGCATCGCGATAATGCCGTAAACTTCGTAAGAGAAAGAGTCTTTAGTTAGGTACTCTTTCGCTGCATCACTGTTTGCACCATCAGCAAAAGCTGAACCACTGAACATCATGCCTGTGATTGCAGTAGCAAGTAGGCTTTTCTTTAGGTAAGACATTTTAAACCCCTATATTTTTAGTTTTTTCCATTTTCAAATTCGCTAACTAGGACATTGCAGGAACTTGAAACAATGTGTGGACGGGGCAAATATGACAAACTTTTTTCGCAGTAAAAAACTTTCCCAGCGGCAATCTGAGCAAGTTCAAAATGAGAAGATCAAAAAGAATATAAACCCTTAAATAACAGCAACTTATAGTGACAAATAAAAATATAAAAACGTCAAAACCGTTCTAATCAACTTCGTTTTTATATAAAAAGCTCAAAAATCGTGAGCGACTTCACTCAGGTTTTAGGCGTTTTAACGGAACTTTATATTCAGAGAGAAAAAACTTTGAGATAACTCGCAACAATAGGGGCGTAAGGTCGGCTCAACAAAGTGGATTTTGACGAATTTGTTTCGCGTCGAAAAGCTTGACCTTCCCCTTGCAGGAAGGTTTATGCTCTGCACATTACTATTATTGAGGACAAATTATGTATCAGTTTGTTGTACCTATGTCGGGACTCAACTGCATGGGCTGTGCGAGAAAAGTTGAGAAAGCTTTACATGCCAATCACAGTGTTGAGATCATTAATTTGTCCCCGACGATGGTAGAGGTGAAAACCGAATCTTCACTCTCTTCTATTATTGAATCCATCGAATCGCTGGGCTACCACGCCGGTCACCAATATCAATTCCATTTAACGGGTTTGAGCTGTGGTGGCTGCGTGAAAAAGCTCTCTTCTTTATTAGAATCAAATCAAGACGTCATTACATTCCAAGCCTCTACAACACAACTTGACATCACAACCCTACTCTCTCAGCAGCAAGTAATCGATCTCGTTGCGACATTGGGCTATACCGCTAGCATCGAGACTATCGAGGCTAAAGAAGAAGTCACAGAGCAAATAACGCCCGCAATAAAAGAAGCGCATCTCGATCGTAACCAACCCGAATCTGCCAATGTTCAGCTACAGATGCTGATTCAAGGCATGACATGCGCCAGCTGTGTATCTTCGGTAGAGAAAGCACTCACTAATGTCGAAGGCATAGAGAAAGCACAGGTCAATCTTGCAGAGCAGAGCGCGTTAGTATTTGCAAACCAAGATAGTGAAATGCTTCATCAAGCCATCATCGAGTCAGTAAAACAAGCGGGCTATCAAGCAGAAATCCTTCAAGACGCAGCAACGCAACAAGAAAAACAAGCAGCACAGCAACTTGCTCAACAAAAGCGCTTTAAACTTGATGCTATCGCAGGCTTAGTCGTTGGTGCACCATTGATGCTCTGGGGTGTGTTTGGTGGCAACATGGTTATCCAAGATACCAGTGATCAAATGGTTTGGGGTGCGATAGGTATTCTCTGTCTATTATTGCTGGCGACAGCAGGTAAGCACTTCTTTACTAACGCATGGTTAGCAGCCACTCACAAACGTGCCACCATGGACACTTTAGTTGCCCTAGGTACTGGTGCCGCGTGGTTCTATTCAATGCTTGTGGTGATTTTTCCTGATTGGTTCCCACTCGCCTCTCGCCATGTTTACTTTGAAGCAAGTGCGATGATCGTCGGTCTGATTTCTCTTGGTCACTATATAGAAGCAAAAGCAAAGGCAAATACAACACGCTCATTGCAAGCTCTGATTAACCTACAACCTCAGCAAGCCACCGTCATTACTGAAAATGGCGATCAGCAAATTGCGGTTGAGCAAATCACGTTGGGCATGAAGCTACGCATCAAACCGGGTGAGAAAGTGCCCGTTGATGGTATCGTGATTCAGGGGGAATCATACATTGATGAATCTATGCTAACTGGTGAACCCGTACCCGTGTTAAAAGCGCAAGAGGCTCAAGTCTCTGCGGGCACACTAAATACCGATGGCGCTCTGATTATTGAAGCCACCGGCATCGGTGCAAATACCATGCTAGCGCGTATTATCCGTATGGTGCGCACCGCACAAAGCAGTAAGCCAGCAATTGCCAAATTAGCGGATCAAATTTCTTCTGTATTCGTCCCTGTGGTTGTCGGTATCGCAATCCTTGCTGCTTTGGTTTGGTTTGCAGTAGGTCCAGAACCTAAAGCCAGCTACATGCTTGTGGTAACGACGACTGTACTGATTATTGCCTGTCCTTGTGCGCTGGGCTTAGCAACACCATTGTCGGTCACCGTAGGCGTGGGCAAAGCCGCAGAACTGGGTATCTTGATCAAAGACGCAGACGCACTGCAATTGGCGAGCAAAGTCGACACCGTCGTATTCGACAAAACCGGTACGTTAACTCAGGGCAAACCCAGTGTGCAGCAAGTATTTACTCACGCCACCAGCCAAGAGCACTTGTTAGCATTAGCATACGCAGCAGAGCGTCAATCTGAGCACCCATTAGCAAAAGCCGTGTGTGATTACGCTAAGGAAAATGCGGCTGAAGATATCGAGTTGGACGCTTTTGAAAACATTCGCGGTCGCGGCATTCTTGCAACTTACCAAGCACAACCACTGTTGATTGGTTCATTGCAGTTTATGCAAACAGAGCAGGTAGATACTTCCGCGATGGATCAAGCCATTCAAGATTGCGCCAACAACGCATGGACACCGGTTGCCATTTCCCTCAACAACGAACTGATTGGTTTAATTGCCATCGCTGATCCAATTAAATCTGATGCCAAACAAGCAGTCACTGCACTAAAATTACAGGGTATCAACACAGTGATGCTCACTGGTGATAATCAACACGTAGCGACAGCCATCGGCAACGAATTAGGCATTGATGAAGTCATTGCTCAGGTGATGCCAGATGAGAAAGCGCAACATATAAAACAACTACAATCACAAGGACAAACCGTCGCCATGATTGGTGATGGTATTAATGACGCACCCGCTCTCGCCCTCGCCGATCTCGGCGTTGCAATGGGCAGCGGCAGTGATGTGGCGATCGAAAGTTCACAAATGACGATTCTTAATACATCACCAATGGCAATTGTTCATGCCATCGAACTGTCTCGTGCAACATTGAAGAACATGAAACAAAACCTGTTTGGTGCCTTTGTTTATAACTCGTTGGGTATTCCAATCGCCGCTGGCGTACTCTACCCAGCATTCGGATTCCTACTCAGTCCTGTTGTTGCTGGCGCAGCAATGGCACTGTCTTCAATCACAGTCGTGAGTAATGCAAATCGACTACGACTGTTTACCATTAAGTAAGCGACACTTCTTATAGAGGATATTATGAAGTTGAAACTATTGACCTTTACAATGCTTGCTGTCACATCGGCGAACGTATTAGCCGCTGATGTCATCAACCACAAATCGCCATACTGTGGCTGCTGTGGAGAATGGACGAAACACATGGAAGAGAACGGCTTTACCGTCGAAGAAAAGCTACACGATGACATGAACGCGGTTAAACGCGACTTGGGCATCAAGAATGAACAGCTTTACTCGTGCCACACCGCAGAAATTAATGGCTACGTATTTGAAGGTCATATTCCTGCTGACGACATTAAAGCCTTTTTAGAAAACCCACCTCGCAACGCAAAAGGCCTTGCGGTACCCGGCATGCCTATGGGATCACCGGGTATGGAGTATGGCGATAAAAAAGACAGTTACGCCGTCTACGCCTACAACGACAAAGGTCAGGTTTACGAATACCGCTTCCACAAAGGCAACGACCAGTAAAAACAAAGCCCAGCGAGACATACCGCTGGGCTTTTTCTTAATGGACAGTTAAGACAAAACTCTTTAATTAGAAGCCGTAAGACGCACCAAATACGAATGCGTTGTTCACTAGGCTATCACCCGCCGCATTTTCCGCACCGTGTGCTTGGCTACGGAACTCGAAGTAAGGCTGAACGCCCTTACGAGTCCATGTTGCACGTAGCTCGTGGTCCATCGTTTCTGCTTCAATCATGTAAACGTTGTTGTAGCTCAAAGTCACATCTTCGTTCATTACGTAACCAATGCGGTTATCCATACGGTAGTCTGTTTTCGCGTCTGCAGACGTTGCATCGATGTGCGCGCGAGTACGGTTGCTCAATGAGATGCCGTTATCAAAGTTGTAGCCGATCTTTACAAGTGGACGGTACTGGATGCTCTCACCCGCAGAGAATAGGTGTTGGTAGCCCGCAGCAACCCATAGATGATCAGTGATGTTGAAAGATTGCTCACCACCTACAGTGATGGCTGGCGTTGTGTTGCCTGCGCCGCCATTTTCAGTTTCTAGTTTGCCTAGCTGAATACCATCAAACTCAGTGTAAACCGTAAGACCGCCGAATTGGTTATCAAACGTATGACCCGCTTCTAGCGTAGATGTCATGTCTGAACCGTGAATTCGACCGTCATCGTGGAATTGGATGTTACCAGTTACATAAGATGAACCCGCGAAAGCGCTTGAAGCGAAAACAAGAGAAAGTGCACTTAGTGCTAAAACGTTTTTCATAATTACTGCCTTTATTTGTTCACGTTATGCGACGAGTTTTTTGGCTATCACTTGCCTCTCATCACATACTTTGGGATGTGCCTCCCTGGCGACGGCAATACTGCGCAATTTAATTCGCATTGAAAAATAAATCGTTTAAAACAGTGATCAAATTCAAATCGTGATTTTCGAAAATAAAAAAAGTTTATTAAATACAGTGGTTTGATATAAAAACTAAAAATTCGTCAAAAAAATAAAGTGTGAAGTAAGGCATATCTCCCCTTTTATTTGACAGTTAAATACACATCCAGATCACACTATGACAGACACCCTAAATTAGAAACTTAATTATCAATAAAAAATAATTAGACATTGATCACGCTTATTTTCCGAAGAAAAATAAACAAAGCCCCCAACATAAGTTGAGGGCTTTGAGTAAGGAACTATGATTTTAGTGAATACTGAGCGCTATTATTTCACGCTAGTGATACGGCTTACCTTCTCACCTGTCGCAGATACCGAGCGGATGAAGACTTCACCAGTTACATTTGGACGAGCGTTGTCTGCATAAGTCAACCAGTTCTCACCATCCAGAGAGTATTGAAGCGTTACGCCAGGGAACTGAACGTTCATTGCTAGCTTACCATCTTCTACTTTTGCACCTGGTACTGGTAGGCGGTAGTCGATACCTGATTTTTCTAGCTTAGCCAGTTCACGTTGACCAAGTACGTTCGCAAAGCGGTTGTAGTCTTGGTTTAGCGATGCTTTATCAACTAGATTAGAGTTTTGCGAGTACTCAACACCAACTTTGTAGTCGTTTTCCCAGTCAGCACGGTGCCATGCACGCTCAGCAGCAGCGAGGACGCGAGGGAATACCATGTACTCGTATTGCTCGTCGTTACGTACTGTCTCAGACCAAAGTTGTGCAGATAGACCGTAGAAAGGTTTCGCTTCGATTTCACCTTTACCAGTAAAGCCATTGCCATCGCGATCTACAGAAGTTTCTGCGTTTTGAGGCATGTTCTCTGGTGCAAAGCCAAACATCTTACGAGTATCCGTTGCACGTGTTGCCCAGTAGTAACCACGCTCTTTCGGGTCAACTTCGTATGGCATATCCATGTACACGTAATCTGGGTTAGAAACAATCACGTCGTAACCTTTCTTAGACCACTCGTACACTGACGAAGTACCGCCCCAGTAAAGAACGTCCCAGAAGTTTACGCGAGTATTTTCTGTAGCGAACGCTTTTTCGCCGTCACTGTATTTCAAACCATCTTGCCAAGCTTGGAAGTTTGGAATGCCTTTCTCAGCAACAATCTTCGACACTTCTTCCGCGAAGTGGCTTGGTAGGTGAGCAAAGTCACTGACTGTGCCATCTGTGATTAGCGTCTGACATTGTGGAGACTGTGCAAACGGCTTGTCTTGTTTAGACAGGTCAATCGTGCCTTTCCAGCTTACTTTATCTTCTGCGTTAACGTCTTGGAAACCAGCACCTAGCTTGATGTTCTTCGCTTCGTCACCACCGAAGTGCCAAGTTGTTAGTGGAGCGCCAGCTTCTTGGTGCATTGCTGCCACTTCTGAAATCACCTTATCAACAAAGCGAGTTGAAGATTCCATACATGGGTTGATGAAGCTTTGCTTATTGTAGAACTGAACCGTCGTTACGTTTGATGTATCTTGAGGATCCATCAGACGGTATTCGTTCGCTTCAGCTTCTTTACCTTCTTCCATTAGGCGGTCGTAACGAGCTTCCATTGATACTACTGCTGCACGAGCGTGAGCTGGCATATCGATTTCTGGAATCACTTCAATGTTACGTGCTTTCGCGTATTTCAAGATTTCCACGTAGTCTGCTTTGCTGAAGTAGCCAGAGCCAAAGTTGTCTGTCGTTGGACCAGAGCCAAGCTGAGGCAGTAAACAGCTTTTCTCTTGTGTATCGAAACAACGGTTAGCACCCACTTCTGTCAGCTCAGGCAGACCCGGGATTTCTAAACGCCAGCCTTCATCATCGGTTAGGTGAAGGTGAAGTTTGTTCATCTTGTACGCTGCCATTTGGTCTAGCGTTGCAAGGATTGCGTCCTTAGAGTGGAAGTTACGAGCCACATCCACCATCACACCACGGTAATCAAAACGAGGCGCATCTTTAATAGACAGTTGTGGTAGAGAATCAGCATTTTGGCTATCTACCAGGCCAAAGATAGATTGTACTGCGTAGAAAGCGCCTGCTTGGTCGAACGCTTTAATCACAATACCGTCGCCTTTGATGCTCATTTCGTAAGCACCAGATTTTGCTAATTCACCGGTGAAGTCTGCAGGAACAACAGTGATGCTTACAGGAAGATCACCACGAACGTCCACACCTACCACTTCTGCACGATCTTGAATCGCTGCGAACTGAGTCGCATCGAATGCGTCTTTAGGCAGCGCAATACCATCCGCGATATCTACTTTGCCTTTACCCGCTTCAACGTGCATTGGTGTTGGTAGTAACGTGGTTGATACGTCTTGTGTTGCTAGGTCTTCGTTTTTCTCAAAACGAGACACAGCGTTTGCAAATACATTGTTGTCATCTGGTGTACGTTTTAGGTTGTTACCTTCAAGTCCCGTCACAAAAGACGCAACATCTTCAGTATTTAGAGAAGCAATCATCTTAGGTTCTGCGTTTGGAGCAGAAACGAATGCACCTGGCATGAAGTCAGTTTCAAATAGTTGCCAGTATTCACCAACCAATGGAAGAACAACCTCTTCACCGGCAGCGAAGCCGTCAAACTTATCTGTTGGTTCTAGCTTATGTAGGTCACCCGTTACACGAGAGATTTTGAACTGCTCGTTGTCAACATCCAGAATCAGACGAATGCTGTGGAAGTAAATAGCCCAATCTTTTGAGTCAACAGCTTCACCTTGGTTAACAAGCGTCATGTTTACTTTGTTACAAGAAGCCCATTCTGCGCCCATATCTTGGCACGCAAGACCTTCGTTAGCACCATGGTTAGTTAACACTTCATATTGGATATCAAGGTTATCAGCCAGTGAGTTTACAACTTGTTGCTCAGAGCTCTGTAGTGAAGAGCAGCCTGCCAATGTAGCGATAACAGAAGCAGCAATCAGACTATGTTTCAACATCTTACTTTCCCCAAAAAGTCAGTGGTTCAAAACGACATTTATTAAAAATGGTGAGCACCTAAATGCGAGGCGCTTAACAGTTGCATTCAACATACAAGCAGTTATTTCTAAGCGTAAAATTAATAAAACTAAGAAGTGATCTGGCTCAAATTAAGCCAAGCATTCAAAAATATAAACATAATAATTTCAACAAGTTAAACTTGACGTTAAAAGCGGCTAACTTTTTTTGACGAGTTTGTTGCGATCTCAATCACGAATATCGATGGGTTTCGACTGATTTTGTAGGATTCTGATCACTATTGGTTATTAAGTGAACCATTAACAACAAACTCAATTGAAACACTTTCGTGAATTACCTCTCATTTCCTAGCCGTTAAAACTCGTCAATTTTTTAAAAAATGACGATTTTGCCGAACCATGTTATAGATAAAGTGCCTATTGAATTCGAGGAGCAAAATATGTTTCGACTCTTGTCCGTGATGTCATCTCTGATCGTCTTTTTTACTTCTTATTCTGTTCAAGCCGAACCACAACACTGGCTGGCAAAGAAGGGCGAGACGGAATACATGATTATCGGGTCTGTACATGTCGGCGATAAAAGCATGTATCCATTACCAGAAGCTGTGACTCGGTTCCTGACAAACAGTGATGGTTTAATCATCGAAGCAGACATTCGAAATACAGAAGGGGTGACTTACCCGGAAACCTCGCTTCACGCTAGAGATGTTTTAGATAAAACACAGCGCAAACATCTTGCTGAAATAGCCAATGACCTAGGTCTACAAGAAGCACAGTTGCTCAATGCACCGCCATGGTCTGCGGCTTTGACAATCCAGTTAATGTTGGTAAACAAACTTGGTTACGAGTCTGATCAAGGTGTCGACATGCACCTCATTAACTTAGCTGACCAACAAAAAGTACCAGTACTTGCTTTGGAGAATGTGCAATTCCAATTGGACTTAATTGCGGGACAAAAAGATGGCGGTAAAGATTTTTTGCTCTCTTCTATTGAAGAATATGACGGTGGCGACAAACTGGTACAATGCTTAATCGACAGTTGGAAGAGCGGCGATGGTAGCTCACTTGAAGCAGCATCAGCGAGTGAACAATCCAGTGATGAGTTCAATGAAGCCTTTCTCTATTCCCGTAATCGCGACTGGGCTCAGAAACTCGATACAGGTAGTGTACTACCGAAAAAATCCGGTAAATACACCGTGGTGGTAGGCAGCTTACACCTAGTAGGTAAAGACAATGTAATCGAACTATTAGAAAAACGCGGTTTCACTGTCAAACCTCTAGCAAAAACTCACAAAGCAGACTGCGATATTGGATAAAGAAGATAGCTCCATTTGCTGGTATGCTTACATCTACTTATCGTGTTGTATTTGTAGGCAAATGACGCTTACATCACGCTGACAAATACGATCACCTATTGGATACTATCGAGTCAATCCTTAAACAACTTCAAATTTGATAAGAGCCTTTATGACGTTCAAAGCCTCATTATTATGCCTTGCTAGCGCGCTACTATTGCCATCGCTTGCCCATGCAAAATCGTCTTGTACGATTGAAGACTTCCAACCTATTGATATTACGCCGGATACAAAAGGCGGTGTTTTGGATAAAGAAAGTGGACAGTTTCTCATTAACCAAAAGCCTATGATGCGTTGTGCCAACGTCACTTTTTCAACCGCCCATACTCGTAACCGCGTCGCTCATATGATGAACCAGAACTTTGAAGCTACTTACTTTGATGGCAAAACTGGTCAGTCTCATTCCGCTACTTTTGATGAAGATGAGCTAAAAGCTGGGTACATTAAAATCGGTCCAAACCATCCAAAAACGGCTTACGTTTGTTTCACGACGTCCGAAACTCCGATTAAAGACATTAGTTGTGATGTGAAGTAACAGGATTCGGGATTCGGGATTCGGGATTCGGGATTCGGGATTCGGGATTC
>NZ_CAWMYL010000204.1:0-741 GCF_963871815.1 Vibrio sp. L85 | reverse complement strand
GCTTGCGGGTAACCAAGCGGCTCAAAACACACAGAACTTAGACAAGCTGACCGAGCTTGCCAAGTTCAAACAAGACAACGGACAAAGCGCTCTAAACAAACAGCAGTTGATCCTCATGGCAATCATTGTGCTCGTGCTTGGTTTTGTCCTGTTTAAGGCGGTGCAGAAATGAACCTGACACTTATTAAAGGGCAAGAGGTGCCGCTCAATGTGGAGTCGAGCTGGCTATTCATCGAATCCTATCAGGGCAAATTGTCGGTGCGATTAGATGCGACGGGCGAAGAGTTCACGCTACCTAGTGGCTCAGTGCTTCGCTATGGCAAGCCAATGGGGCGCATCTTACTCAGCGGCGAAGGTGAGCTGTCATTTGAACATGGCAGCGGTGATTTTACCCCGCCAGTTGAAGGGCAAAAGCTAGAAATTCAAGCCATGCCAAAGGTCGAATTGTTGCCAGGGCAAAGCATGAAAGTGAGCGAGCTGCCTAACGTCACTCTCGAAGAAGGTCAAACCATCCATGTACACGTTGGCGACAACCTTATTGGGCGTCGTGGTGAATTGCCATTGCCTATTCCCGCCAATGCCAACCGCAAAGGGGTGATTATCAAAGCGCCATCGAGCAATACAGGTTTGGTGAGTATCAAGGGCTTTGAGCTTGCAGCAGGCGAAACGGTCACCATTGAAACAACCGCAGCGTTCGAGTTATCAGGAAAAGCGCCAGATACCGCGCAACTATTGGAGTAT
>NZ_CAWMYL010000203.1:0-772 GCF_963871815.1 Vibrio sp. L85 | reverse complement strand
CCGTAAACACGATCGTCGCCTGAGCCTTTTGCCCAAGCTGCCATCGCATGCCCCGGAGCATCAAGTTCCAACAACACAGGTTTGCCGTTAGCCGATGCATCAGTGATTTTCTCAACCACACCGTTTACGGTCAGCGCTTGCTTCCCTTCCAGCTTTTCCTGCCACACTTTCATCGACGTATCATGCATTGGGTTCTTCGCATGAATGGCCGCCAAGCTGCTGAGCAACTTGCTTGCATTGGCTTTTTCACTGTCTGAGTAAAGCGTTGGATTGCTCAGCACCGCTGCCGCAGAGTACATCTTCTCTAGCAGTTGTCTTGCCACGCCAACTTGACCATCGTTTTCAAGCTGTTTAGCAACCAAAACGAGTTTAGAAAGTGGATCACAACGTCCACCAAAACCGTCATTCGATAGGTTCAACAGCATTAACTGTGGCGCAAGCTGTTCAGTCGCTTTCGCATCCACCACGCCAGCAGAAGCAATCTCACGGAACAATCGGTTGTACTTTTCAGATTTGTTCTGGAACGTCACTTTCAGTGCACGACTTTCGATTTCCCAAGCAAGCGCACCTTTTTGCTCTGCACTCCAGTTGCCTTTAACAAACAGATCCACCAGTTGCTTGATGCTCATATCTGAGTGGAAGCCGTCAACGATTTCTTTCGCATGGTCATTTTTGTAACCATTTAGGAAATCTTTAGTGGTGCGAATGTCTTTCGATTTACCTGGTACGCTCGTATCAGGTTTCAGCGCGTCGCCATAGCGTTTAAAGTCTT
>NZ_CAWMYL010000202.1:0-213 GCF_963871815.1 Vibrio sp. L85 | reverse complement strand
CTCACCGTTTTACTCATTGAGCTATTGCCGCAGCTTGGACACTTGTAATAAAGCAATCCGAGGTTGCGCCCGTTCTTAACCGTTTCGCCCGTATCAATCATCTTGCCTTCTCCCACCATGTGAACGGTAGAGATTCGACTACACACAGGGCATGGCACATAGCCCCGTGTTGGATTCGGTGTTTTACTCATTGGTTTGCGCCTCTTCAATCAC
>NZ_CAWMYL010000201.1:0-811 GCF_963871815.1 Vibrio sp. L85 | reverse complement strand
CTTTTCGACTAAAGCACTCGCATTACTCTCTGGCACGATCATGCCAAAGCCAAGTGAAACGTATTTGATCCCCTCTTTTTTCGCTGCGTTAAATTGTTCATTTGAAAAGGCAAAAAATGCGCCTAACTGGTCAAATAAAACGGTTTGTTTTTCATTGGTGTAATCTGATAAATATTTCATGGTTTTAGTTTCTTTGTTCAAAATACAACGGGTTAAGATGTTGTAATGACGCTTTGCAAACTCGCTACAACCCATTTTTGCTGTGCAAAAATACAAGACCGCAACCGTAGGGCGCGAGGGCGAACGAACCGCCAGGACAGAAGCTAAGCCAGCTTGTGAACCATTTACGTCCTCTAATCTCCCTCTCCCTGCTAGACCTGTTTTAGGTACAGGGCATTCCCAAGGTAAGGAGAGAGATTGCGGTAAAGCGTGCAAATCTGTGTCTTTACGTCAATTTGAATAAGGGGGGTGGCGTAGACTCTGTCAAGAGGGAACTACGTCCCTCTTTACTGAGGCGACGCTATCCCCTAAATTGACACGTAAAGACCGTTTGCTCGCGCCTTCATGCCACTCACCGTCTTGATGAGTCCGATTGAACACAGGTCTAGCAGGATGAGCTTACGGAGCGAAGCGGAGTGCGTTGGGTGATTGTTCGCAGGAACTGACTGCCACATCGAGCTTTGCTCGATATTCGTGGCATCAGTTATCGCGAGAGGAGCGCAGCGACGGAATGAACCGAGCAAAGCGAGAACGCCCGTAGACAAAGAAGCAAGAAGCAAGAAGCAAGAAGCAAGAAGCAAGAAGCAAGAAG
>NZ_CAWMYL010000200.1:0-4723 GCF_963871815.1 Vibrio sp. L85 | reverse complement strand
TGTTAAGGGGTGAGCAACGCAATACAAAAGCCGCCGCATACCACCTTAAACACTAAAATCAACGCATAGTGAAAATGCCACGCGTTGCGAATCCCTCTTAAACAGTTTGTTATGTATCGGACTCGATTTGTTCCACCATTGAAAGTAAAAAGAATGCTACAACGAAACTAGTGTAATACCACAAAGGAGCCAAAGACAAATACGCATTAATTCTATCCGTTGCAAAAACACCAACAAAACCAAATGTTAACAAAATCAATACAATTAAATGAATAGTTGACTGATGAATGTATATATAGGCATAAATTACAGCCATATAGAGCGCAAAACTAAAAAGTGCAGCCCATACAGTTTTGCCAACGAAAATCACCACTATTTGGAAGTAGTACCAGAAACCAGAACTGTCAGGATCAACTGAGAAACTAAAACTATCTAGCGATAAAATGTACTCCGTTTGATATATATAGCAGGCACATAACAACGGAAGAACTAGAACGGTACTGAGATCTTTAAGGTTTTTTATATCTGATATTTTTGGAACTACATCCATTAAAATTGTCCTTTTTCGCGAGATACATAACGCCCTGTTAAGGTGTGAGCAACGCAATACCAATGCTTCCGCATACTACCTTAAACACTAAACGCAACGCATAGTAAGAATGCCACGCGTTGCGAATCACTCTTAAACAGTTTGTTAGCTTTACGCAAAGTCCAGCGAATAAGTAAATATGCCACATGATCTACACTTGAACTTGTAGATTGCTGGGTTTCCACCTTTTTCATAGTAAGTGACTATTTGATGCCACTCATTAATACCTATTAGCTGATCGTTTAGTAAAACCTCTAATTCAGCGTCTTTTACCTGTAATAGATCAGACTTCTCTGCATCTCCATGAAATTCACAAGCATCGCCACAGTGCGATAGCCACACTTCTTGCTGCCATGAAATATAGCTTGGAGTTCTCTCGCAAACTTCCTTCACCACAGACTTATCAAGTCTAGCTTTCATCAATGGATGTGGATCAGCAAACTCTCCGTCGAATTTCTTCGCCGCCGAGCCATCAGAAATACACCAGGGACAAATAGTTTCTATGTCATGCTCAGAGTAAATAGTAGAAGTTGCCCTGTAGCCACGACTGACACCACAACATTCACAATTTGCATCTGTAACTTCTAAAGCACCCGTTTTAATGGGATCTGGATGATACTTAAATGTTGGTAATTCCATTGTACCTCCGAGTAAAGCTAACGCCCTGCTAAGGGGTGAGCAACGCAATACCGAAGCCGCCGCAAACCACCTTAATCACTAAAATCAACGCATAGTAAAAATGCCACGCGTTGTGAATCCCTCTTGAGCAGTTTGTTAGTCGCGAGGCACCGAGCGACAATTTTAAGCCAAACTAAACTTTGCGAACAACAAACTTCATGTGCTTTGATGCACTTAAGTCAGGCGTAGTCTCAAAGCGGCTGTTTAATGAAACCACTTGGAACAACCAACGCCGTAGAAAACGGACTGGCAACACCAACAAGCGCTTTTGGAAAACCAATCTCACAATGCGGACTTTCAACAAAGTTACTGAAACCACGTGGAACTTACCACACCAGAGAAAACGTGCTTTCTGCGAATAAATCAGCTTTTGAACCAGCAAACTCACCGAGCGGAGTCGCAACCAAGAACAGACGCTCGATTGTCCTGTTCTGCCAGCACCAAAGAACAAAAAAATCGCTTGGACACTTGCAAAACTTTGGACTTAAAACAGCTGAAACTGATTTTTGAGTATCGATGAAGAGCCTGTATAGCAAACAATCATCAGCAAAATTTTAAGCTTAGAAACATGATTTTGATTGCTAGCTTTTTCTGGCGACTAACGCCTTGTTAAGGTGTGAGGCACGCAATACCTAAGCCACTGCATACCACCTTAACCACTAAACCTGACGCATGGTAAAAATGCCACGCTTGCCGAATCACTCTTGAACAATTTGTTAAATGAGCGACAACACCCAATCTATAACTCTGTCCAAATTTATCTTATAAGAAGTTTCGATTATTTTGGCTTGAAGTCCGGCAAATATGGCTAAAATGATTGTTAAAACTATTATCATTTTTTGATTAATTCTATCTGATTTTGCTCGCGATACTTCAATTTGATACTTCTCCAACGTAGCAACAGCCTGCCCTGTAATTTTGTAATCACTTGCAAACTTCAAGAGCTCCCCAGAAGCTACGAACGAATCAAGGTACAAATCCATCTTTTGCCGAACTTCCGTCTTTTGAGGATGCAAATACCAACGGAGACCATAAACGTAACTCATAATATCTAGTGAGCTAAATGCTTTATCAGGAGCTATAGATTGCTTAGCGATGATTTTTTCTAATATTTTCATTCGACTAGGTAGCTGAAGAGGAACTTTATTAAAAACAAACTGAGGGATGGCATGTTTTGCCCAAGCACAGAAAGTTTGAACTTTGTAGAAACCTGTCCATTCATGCAAACAATAATCGATCACTGAGTTGTACGTGTGAGTATAAAGACCATAATAGTGTTCAATTCTCACAGTGACCCCATACGTCAAAGAGAAAGGTATGCATACTTTTGACTTAAAGCGATCACTTTCAAAATACATCCCACCAAAGCTATGTCTTGTGACTTCATCAACCAACAACAATGGAATATCACCTGCGTACAAGCTTATTGAATAGCAGTTAACGGCTTTACCTCTATCTCCACTTCGTGGGATAGAGACCGGACATGGCTTTTGAAGCAACTTTTCTATTATTTTGGATTCAAACTTCTTTATCATATTTCAAATAGCTCATTTAACGCCCTGTTAAGGGGTGAGCAACGCAATACTGAAGTCGCCGCATACCGCCTTAAACACTAAAATCAACGCATAGTAAGAATGCCACGCGTTGCGAATCCCTCTTGAACAGTTTGTTATGTGTGTTAGTTGATGTTTCTACTGATAATTTTAGCTAGAAACGTAATTAGCCCACGCTCTTCATACCCTGCATGAGACGATATTGCATAGTTACGAAAACCAAAAAACACACCAATTAAACCACAAGCTATTCCAAGCCATTCAAACCAGTGAATTCGACGCATGAAGATCGACTCAAAAGCTTGTGAAAAAGCACTAGCGCTCATTTCTGATGCCTTGCTCTCAAGAAATGCAGGAAAGCCGAAGTAGAAGATGAGGAAAGATATAAACCCGAAGCAAATTGCAGCCCACCAAGGTAACCTAGCCGCTATATAAACTGAGTCACTGACTATCGCAGAACCGTTTGATCTTCGCCTGTAACGTCTTCCCATGATTTCCTCCGAAAGGTGTGAGCAACGCAATACCGATGCCGCCGCATACCACCTTAAACACCAAACCCTACGCACAGTGAAAATGCCACGCGTTGCGAATCACTCTTAAACAGTTTGTTATTGCTATTTTTCTTTCGGGTAAGCAATTAGACCGATAATGTAAGCTACTCCAGTAATAAAAAGCATCGACCAATCTTGCATAAAAATAGCTAACGATAGGTTTAAAGAACCAAAGTTAAAGAGAACTCCTGCAAAATCATTTAATGCTATATCCATAAATAATGTACCCTTTTCTTTATCTTCTTTGCTTCGACTTTTGTGTGAAGCAAATGCATAGATTGAAAATAGGAACAAGCCGGACAAAACCTGATATGTTAAAATCCGATAGTCGGCTAACTGTATAAGTTCCTTACTAGGAACAACCTCATTTAGCTTTAAATCGTTGTCGTATATATATATGCCTACAAATATTAGTATGAATATCAGCCAAAACATTATGTTAGATGCCAACTTTAGAAATGCTAATTTCACTTTTACCTCGATTATTTAAATAGCTATAACGCTCTGTTAAGGTGTGAGCAACGCAATACGAAAGCCTCCGCTTACCACCTTAAACACTAAACCTAACGCATAGTAAAAATGCCACGCGTTGCGAATCACTCTTAAACAGTTTGTTATGTGCGCGGTTAAGTGATTCTCATATCTTTTCTGATCGATGCATCACCGTATAGTGAGTGCCCAGTTTTGTACATTAACCTGGGATTATCACATTACCGTAAAGATCTTGATTTGTAAGTTGATTCACCTTTTCTAACAAGCTTGCCACCTTAAAATAGGCTGAAGTGTTATCTGCCTTTTTATATGCTAAATCCATGCATCTCGACCTCAGATCTGAAGAGACAACTTTCAGCGCCTCAATTACTTCGACGTTATTCGGACTCTTTTCTAGGTATCTTTTCCCAACGAAGTAGGCTTTCTCGTACTGCTTTTTCTTCGCTAAGTTCATTATCTCTTCTGCTGACATGAATACATTATTCCTATAAGCACATAACGCCCTGTTAAGGGGTGAGCAACGCAATACCGAAGTCGCCGCATACCGCCTTAAACACTAAAACCAACGCATAGTAAAAATGCCACGCGTTGCGAATCCCTCTTGAACAGTTTGTTAGGTTTTGGGCTTATTCTCCCAATGAACCCCAATCTGTTAGATTTAATTGCTTGCGCCTAATGTAGTAGAAGGTTGCCATAACTAAACCAAACAAAGCGCCAGTAAGTAACGAGATATAAACCGCTTCTAAAACTGGTTTGCCTAGCTCGTCCCACACAAGAAACCATTGGAAGATTCCCCAAACAGGAGCAAAGAAAGAAGTGGACCCCAGTGGTTGGACACATAAGCTAATTTCTTAAGTGGT
>NZ_CAWMYL010000199.1:0-320 GCF_963871815.1 Vibrio sp. L85 | reverse complement strand
ACCTGTTTTAGTATCGAGATGATCATACATCACCTCTTAATCAGGTGGCCAAATTTACTATGCCACTTCATAGCTATTATGCCTCCTGGCTGTATAGCTAGTCGAAATAGCGTGGAAGAAGGCTGGGTGTGCGAAAAAGTGGACGGCATTTAACAAACGTTTAAGGTGTAAACCTCTTGCCTTCAAAAAAGGCTTGATTTTGAAGACCAAGCCTTTTTGTTAACAGCCACTCATTTAACATATCATCCGTAATGTGAACCTAGAAACGCAGTACGGTAAATTACTTATCACTCACACTCCTCTAGATAGTTCTTGATGGC
>NZ_CAWMYL010000198.1:0-223 GCF_963871815.1 Vibrio sp. L85 | reverse complement strand
ATACCCAAGTGACTTCAAGATGCTAGATTCAGAGCGTCGTCACTGATTCAAGTTCAAGGAAAACAACGAAGCGGAATAGCACGCTATTTCCAAGTTGTTTGACGATGAAGTTGCTTCAGTGACACGCTCCCGAAGGGCGAGTTGCCTTGGTTCGCATGCTTCGTTAACAATTTTCGATTTAGAACCACTAGATCTTCAAATTGTTGCCTCGCCTTCAAACCAA
>NZ_CAWMYL010000197.1:0-300 GCF_963871815.1 Vibrio sp. L85 | reverse complement strand
ACTGCTACCTAGCGATGGCATTCTACCTTCTAACTTTTATGAGGAAGTATTTGCTGGCTGTCACACAGACATTGGTGGCGGTTATCCTTCAAAAGATCAGTATGCAAAGCAAGATTTACCTGAAAGGTATGGAATGCCCCTGTCTGCAACTTATAATCGTGAGTTAATAAAAACAGAATCCATAAGACAAGAGATACAAGCACAACAGAATGCCTATGGAGCCGCCGCATACAGTGAGCGCCTATACAAGCAAGCTCAAGATGCTTGGAATTTGGAATGCAGCACTAAGGGTTTATATGG
>NZ_CAWMYL010000196.1:0-209 GCF_963871815.1 Vibrio sp. L85 | reverse complement strand
ACGGATACGACCTCTGCCAACATTGATGTGAGTGTGACGCCAGAGAACGATCCTCCGGTTGCAGGCAGCACGTCTTACACCGTACATGAAGACAACTCGATCACCATCAGTGACGAGCAACTACTGGCTAATTCGTCGGATATTGAAGGCGACGTAGACATCAGTAGTGTGACTTACAGTGGCAACGATGGCGTCTTCCAAGACAATGG
>NZ_CAWMYL010000195.1:0-463 GCF_963871815.1 Vibrio sp. L85 | reverse complement strand
ACGGGTATTAGATTGCGCCTGGGCTTTTTCTGCTCGCGCTTCTAAACGATCTTTTTTGCTCTCGATACGCTCTTGATAATCGCCAAGACTGCTGACTTTACGGGTCTTGGTTTCGTCCGTTGGTGGGGTTGGCTCTGGGTGCTTTTGGTCATGGTTAAGTGGCGAAATGTAACCTTGCTCTAGAGCTTCGGTCACTTGCGTAAAGCTAAAAATAAGCTTTTCAACCTTTGAATTTTCTTCCTCTATCTCTTCTTTTTCTAGAGAAAAAGTCATCACCACATCATTTGAAAAGTGGTAAATGCAGTCGCAAAACTTCGCGCACGTTAATACACCATCTTGTACTGTCAGCATGATCACCATGTCCGAATATTCGCGCTCATACCACGCCCAAAAATCCGATTTAGGCATGGATACTGGCTCATTGTGACGGAAACAATCATCCATACCCATAGATTGGGTTTCT
>NZ_CAWMYL010000194.1:0-300 GCF_963871815.1 Vibrio sp. L85 | reverse complement strand
ACTGCTACCTAGCGATGGCATTCTACCTTCTAACTTTTATGAGGAAGTCTTTGCTGGCTGTCACACAGACATTGGTGGCGGTTATCCTTCAAAAGAGCAGTATGCAAAGCAAGGTTTACCTGAAAGGTATGGAATGCCTCTGTCTGCAACTTATAATCGTGAGTTAATAAAAACAGAATCCATAAGACAAGAGATACAAGCACAACAGAATGTTTATGGAGCCGCCGCATACAGCGAGCGCCTATACAAGCGAGCTCAAGATGCTTGGAATTTGGAATGCAGCACTAAGGGTTTATATGG
>NZ_CAWMYL010000193.1:0-178254 GCF_963871815.1 Vibrio sp. L85 | reverse complement strand
GCTAGGGCTTTTTCGTATCTAACAATTCAAATTCACCTATTGGTGTATGAACTCCGCTCGTGTGCGAGTCCAATTGCGTGCAAGCCCAGCCGCTCTGTCGCTTGTTTAGAAAAAACTTTTGGATTGGGCTGATATCCTCAGAGTCCAGTACCTGCAGCATAGTGAACTCTGTGGGATAAAGGTCTTATTTATCTTTTATCATTGGCTATTTTCTCAGCCTTAAAACTCCCCAAACGTAAGTGCTTACTTACTCTCATCGTTTTTCTAGTACTATCTTTGTTATATGAACAGTGACGTTGCGCTCTTTTTGTGCTGCTCTAGATTTTATGTTCAAGATTGACTGTAAACAAAAAGCCCATTACGTGACTAACGGGCTTCCATTCCCATTTGAATGAGGTATCCCTACAGGGAGATATATTTACTTTCTGCCACTTCCCATAATGCTTTAACTAAAGGGTTTTCTAGCTGGCTTTTAATACAGCAAACACCAAGTTCGAATGGTTTGATAGGCAGAACCTTAAGCCTATTTATCTTCTCTCTGACAGGGCTGTTGTTGATTACCACATCCGGTGCAATACCGACTCCGCAGCCTAAGGCCACCATACTGACGATGGCTTCATGTCCTGCCACCTGTGCGTAGATATTTGGTTTGATCTTCATTTGCTTAAACCAAACATTCGCTCTTTCTCTCGCTGTGCCTGCTTCTGGGAGAATAAAAGGTATTGTTGACCAATCCGGATTTTCTTTCTGTAGTTCTTCTGCAAAGCTGCTGACTCCAACTGGTGCTATCACCGATAGGGGAATCTCACTGATTGGTTCAAAGGAGACTTTAGCTGGTAGTTGATCGGGTTTTGCAGAGATCGCGATATCAGCCTCATCTGCCAATATTTTATCGATGGCTTGTGCTGGATCGCCGGTAGAGAGTTTGAATTCAATAAATGGATGCTGAATGCGGAATTCGGAAATAATCTCTGGGAGATGGCTATAACTTGCCGTTACCGAGCAAAATAAACGTATCTCCCCTTTTAACTCGTCTTCCGTTCCTTTGACGTAACTTTGGTATTGCTGCCATTCCCCTAAGATCTTTAGTGCAACAGGTAATAGCTTCTTTCCTTGAACCGTTAATTCGACACTTCGGTTATCACGCAAGAACAGCTGTTGATGCGTTTCTTCTTCCAATTTCTGGATCTGCCGGCTTAGTGCAGAAGGGCTGATATGCATTGCCGCCGCTGTCTTAGCGAAGCTCTTACTATCACATAGATGAATGAATAACTGCAGGCTTTTGATGTTCATTAAATCTTCACTTCCATGTTGCATTAATTGCAATAAGTAATTGTGAATATATCACTTTCAGCAACAGAATGTCTGTTTTAGTATGAACTCATTCGGTAACACAAGTACCGACCTCTATGGAAGAATGTTAAGGAGCACCCAGATGGCTAACTATTTCAATACCCTAAACTTGCGTGAGCAATTGGACCAACTTGGTCGTTGTCGCTTTATGGACCGCGAAGAATTCGCATCAGAAGCAGATTACCTAAAAGGTAAGAAAGTGGTCATCGTAGGTTGTGGTGCTCAAGGTCTTAACCAAGGTCTAAACATGCGCGATTCTGGTCTAGACGTAGCTTACGCACTTCGCCAAGCGGCAATTGATGAGCAACGCCAGTCATTCAAAAACGCAAAAGACAACGGCTTTGAAGTGGGTAGCTACGAAACGCTAATTCCACAAGCTGACCTAGTCGTAAACCTTACTCCAGATAAGCAACACACAAACGTTGTTGAGACGGTAATGCCGTTGATGAAAGAAGGCGCAGCACTAGGCTACTCACACGGTTTCAACGTTGTTGAAGAAGGAATGCAAATCCGTAAAGACCTAACGGTAGTAATGGTTGCGCCTAAATGTCCGGGTACGGAAGTTCGTGAAGAATACAAGCGTGGCTTCGGTGTACCGACTCTTATCGCTGTTCATCCAGAGAATGACCCTAAAGGTGAAGGTTGGGATATCGCGAAAGCTTGGGCAGCAGCAACAGGTGGTCACCGTGCCGGCTGTCTAGAGTCTTCTTTTGTTGCTGAGGTGAAATCTGACCTAATGGGTGAGCAAACTATCCTTTGCGGCATGCTACAGGCTGGTTCTATCGTATGTTACGAGAAGATGATTGCTGATGGTATCGATCCAGGCTACGCAGGTAAGCTTCTTCAATACGGTTGGGAAACCATCACTGAAGCACTGAAGTTTGGTGGTATCACTCACATGATGGATCGTCTATCAAACCCAGCAAAAGTAAAAGCATTTGAGCTTTCTGAAGAGCTAAAAGAGCTGATGCGTCCGCTATACAACAAGCACATGGATGACATCATCACAGGTCACTTCTCTAGCACAATGATGGCTGACTGGGCAAACGACGATGCAAACCTACTAGGCTGGCGTGCAGAAACGGGTGAAACTGCTTTCGAAAACTACCCAGAAACTGACGTAGAAATCTCTGAGCAAGAGTACTTCGACAACGGTATCCTGATGGTTGCTATGGTTCGTGCTGGTGTTGAGCTAGCGTTCGAAGCAATGACAGCATCTGGCATTATCGATGAGTCTGCTTACTACGAGTCTCTACACGAGCTACCGCTGATCGCGAACACTATCGCACGTAAGCGTTTATACGAGATGAACGTGGTTATCTCAGACACTGCGGAATACGGTAATTACCTGTTCGCTAACGTAGCAACACCGCTTCTACGTGAGAAGTTTATGCCAGCAGTAAATACTGACGTAATTGGTAAGGGTCTAGGTGAAACTTCTAACCAAGTAGATAACGCGACTCTTATCGCTGTAAATGATGCTATCCGTAACCACCCAGTGGAATACATTGGTGAAGAACTACGTGGGTATATGACTGATATGAAGAACATCGCTGTAGGCGGCTAATTACTTGCCTTAAGGTTCCATTTCGGTGTCGAAGGTGCTCATTTACTATCGTAAACTCCGCGCCTTCTCCTAGAAATGAAACCTTAATTCAGCGCAATTCGTTTAAGGGACTAAAGCTCTTAGCTTCGAATATACAATCTGCGTAATTGCATTAAAGCAAAGCAGGAAGAACTCCGGACAGACTGGGGTCAATAAATACAACATAAAACACAACATCTAATTAAAAGGCTTGGTCGCCGTTGACCAAGCTTTTTTGTTTTTATAAAGGTGAATTTTGTCCTTAAGAAGGCAAAATAGAAGCGAATCCTGAATCTCGAATCCTGAATCCCAATAAACAAAAAGGGCTGATGTTCTCACATCAACCCTTATAATTTTCTTGTCGCTTTTCGCTTATTTATCAGCGAGCTTTTCTTCAAGCTCTGCTAATTTCTTTTCCATTTCTGTCAGCTTTTGACGAGTACGCAGCAGAACTTGAGTTTGTACGTCGAATTCTTCGCGGCTAACTACGTCTAGCTTGTTTAGCTGACCTTGGATTACTTGGCGAACTTTTTGATCAACATCCGCGCCTAGTTCTTTTACTGGCTGTGGCATTGATTCGTGAATTTGTTTAGCGATTTGCTCTAATTTCTTTGGGTCAAACATAGTGGCTAAAACTCCTTTTGATTTGCCCACATTCTATGTAAATGATACGGGAAAGTCGCCATTTAGATGGTAAAAAAGAGAGCAGCAATAAAAAAGGTCACCGAAGTGACCTTTTTCTTAGTGCTTTACGCTTACTTATTATCTGCTAATTCGCGATGAGCAGCTTTTGCTTCATCCACTCGAGCTAGCTTTTCTAAGTCTTTGTCTTCAACAAATACTGGCAGTGGCTTATGTTTCTCAGCTAGGTAGCTGTAAATCACAGGCAGTACGAATAGCGTAAACAGTGTACCGATTGCTAGACCGGCAACGATTACGATACCGATACTGAAACGCTGAGCTGCACCTGCGCCTGTTGCGTACATCAGTGGGATCAGACCTGCAATCATCGCCGCTGTTGTCATCAGGATTGGACGTAGACGAACTTTCGCCGCTTCCATTACCGCATCGATACGAGACAGTTTGTTGTGTAACTGCTCTTCTTTCGCTACTTCACAGATCAGGATACCGTGCTTGGTGATCAGACCAACTAGAGTAATCAAACCAACCTGCGAGTAGATGTTCATCGATGCCGTACCCCACGCCAGAGCAATCAATGCACCACATACCGCTAGCGGCACCGATACCATGATTACGATTGGATCGCGGATAGATTCAAACTGAATCGCCAGTACTAGGAAGATAATCGCCAGTGCTAAACCGAATGTTGCGTATAGTGCGCTACCTTCCGTTACAAACTGACGAGCTTCACCCATATAGTCATGGTTGTAGCCTGATGGCAGTTTGTTTTGTGCTACGTCTTCGAACCAGTTGATCGCATCACCCATTGCTACGCCTGGAGCAGGTACTGCACCAACCGTTGCTGAGTTTAGCTGGTTGAAGTGAGGCAGTGAGCGAGGCTCTGCAACAACATCAATCGTGATTAAGCTTCCTAGTGGTACCGCTTTACCGTCAACCGAACGCACGTAGTAGTTCTTCATCGACTCTGGGTTTAGACGCCATTTACGTTCAACCTGAGGGATAACCTCGTATGAACGACCATTTAGGTCGATACGGTTTACGTAACCGTCCGCCATCATAGTACTTAGCGTTACACCGATGTCTTGCATGGTCACACCGTAGGCACCGGCTTTGTCTTTGTCGATGCTGATCTTCATCGTTGCTGAATCGTAATTTAGATCCAGATCCGAGTAAACGAACATTGGACTGGTAGACACATCAGCTAGGATATCGCTTGCGATAGTAAACAAGCTCTCGAAGCTGTTTGGTGTAGTGATAACGAACTGAATTGGCAGACCTGAACCAGCACCAGGAAGCTCTGGCATCTGGAATGCGGTAACTGACATGCCTGGTACGTGAGCGACTAGTTCACCTACACGTTTGGTAATATCAGCTTGACTCGCTTCACGCTCACTCCAAGGTTTAAGAGTTGCTAGACCGAACGCTTGGTTTGAGTTTGGTACACCGTTAAACACCTGAGCGTATTCTACTTCTGGCTGATCAGACAGAATCTTGTTCACGTCATTCATGGTGTGTTCGATGTAGTCCAAGTTTGCATTCGAAGGTGCTGTACCCATTAGTACCACTACGCCTTTATCTTCTGAAGGAGCCAATTCACTTGGAATAAACTTAAACAGAATTGGTAGTGTTGCGAACACGATGATCGCGAAAGCAATGATCACTGGGCGGTGCGCCATAACAGCGGTCAGCATTTTCTCGTAGCGGTTGGTCATGCCATCCAATACGTGATGTACTTTTTGCTCAAACTTGCTTGGCTCTTCATTTGCCTTAAGCATTTTTGAACACATCATCGGCGACAGAGTCAGAGCGATGATACCAGACACAAATACCGCGCCAGCTAGGGTTAATGCGAACTCTTTAAATAGCGAGCCCGTGATACCGCCCATTAGTGCGATCGGCGCGTATACCGCACCTAGTGTCAGTGTCATTGCGATTACTGGCACAGCGATTTCACGAGTACCAATGATAGCGGCACGGAACGGCGATTCCCCTTCTTTGATGTGACGGTCGACGTTCTCAAGAACCACGATCGCGTCATCCACCACCAGACCGATGGCGAGTACCATTGCCAGAAGTGTCATCAAGTTCCACGAGAAGCCCATCGCCTGCATTACCATCGCAACACCAATCAATGATAGTGGGATAGTAACGATAGGGATGATTACCGCACGGAATGAACCAAGGAACAGAGTGATTACCACAAGTACGATAACTGCCGCTTCAAGAATGGTTTTCACAACTTCGTGAATAGATTCGTTGATGGCGATAGTTGAGTCGTACATCACGTTCATTTTGATGTTGCTTGGCAAGTTACGCTCTAATTGAGGTAAAAGTTTCAGCACATCTGCCGCGATGTTGATTGGGTTAGCACTTGGTGCCGCGTTGATCGCTGCAACTACAGCCTCTTGACCGTTCGCACTTGCGCGGTAAACGTCGTGGCTCTTCTCTAAGGTCACTTTCGCAATGTCGCCAAG
Organism: Vibrio sp. L85; assembly: GCF_963871815.1. NCBI lineage: Bacteria > Pseudomonadati > Pseudomonadota > Gammaproteobacteria > Vibrionales > Vibrionaceae > Vibrio > Vibrio sp. L85. The sequence continues at coordinate 172,200 of NZ_CAWMYL010000193.1, read as the reverse complement.
ACGAATGACGTCACCTTCACCAGTTTTAACAACCAGCGCTTCGAGTTCAGCAACGTTGGATACTTGAGTATCTGCGCTACCGTTGTAAAGTACGAATTCACCTGTCGCCTGACCGGTTGCCGACTGATAGTTGTTGGCGTTTAGTACCGTCATCACGTCGGTTGCTGTCAGCTTAAGTGCGCCCATTTTCGCTGGATCTAGCCATACGCGTAGCGCGTATTTCATACCACCGTATAGGTCAACTTTCGATACACCATTTACCGTAAATAGCTGCGGGTTGATTACACGCTCAAGATAGTCGGTGATCTGGCTAGAAGACAACTCGTCACTGGTGAAACCGATGTACAGTACCGCGGTAGTCGAGCCAGTCGACATCGTTACTGTTGGGTCTTCCGCTTCTTTTGGAAGTTGTGAGCGAACGGAGTTGGTTTTTGCCAGAATGTCAGACAGCGCCGCATTCGGGTCGGTGTTCAACTTCATGTTTACGGTAATGGTAGATGTACCAAGCACCGAGGATGAAGTCATATAGTCGATATTATCGGCTTGCGCTACCGCTTGCTCCAAAGGCTGGGTAATAAAGCCTTGGATCAGGTCGGCACTCGCACCGTAATAACTGGTGGTTACAGTAACCACCGTGTTTGTCATTTCAGGGTATTCACGAACTTGCATCTTGAATACGGCTTGCAAACCAAGCAACGCAATCAAAAAGCTGATCGATACCGCTAAAACTGGACGTTTAATAAAAACATCAGTAAAGCGCATGATGCCTCCAATTAAAGCATTGGTGTTTCAGCAGGTGGTGTCAGTGCTGCATCTTCAACGATAGTCACTTTTGCGTGGTTACTTAGACGGATTTGACCCGATGTGACCACGACGTCACCTGGTTTCACGCCTTCTAGGATATGCGCGATGTCTTTAGTACGCTCACCCACTTTCACAACGTGCTGTTTAACGCGTTTTTCACCGTCTTCTTCAGTCACGATGTAGACGTTGTCGCCGTAAAGCGTAAACGTGATAGCCGTTTGTGGCAGCGTTACTTGGTTCTCTAGCTTAGGCAGAATGATGTTTGCACGCGCGAACATACCGCTGCGAAGTTTGCCATCGCTGTTAGGAATGTCGGCTTGAACTTGGATCAGACCACTTTGAACGTTAACTGCTGGTTCAATCGCTGAGATAGAACCTTTGAAAGGCTTATCAGGGTAAGCATCAACAAAGATGTCCACTTCTTGGTCTAGCATGATGCGAGATATGTCTGTTTGTGGAACAGTGAAACGTAGACGCATCACGCTGGTGTCTTCAAGACGAACGATATCGGTACCTGCTTGTAGGTACTGACCAAGATAAACATTACGAATACCAACCACGCCAGCAAAAGGCGCTTTGATTTCACGGCGGTCAATGGTCGCTTTCAAGCTTTCGATGTCCGCTTTAAGTGAGAAGTAGTTTGCTTCAGCTTCGTCGTATGCTTCTTTAGAGATAGAGCCTTTTTTGAAAAGACCTTGGTAGCGTTTGTACTTAGCTTGAGCTGCTGGCAGTTTTGCTTGTGAGCTCTTAAGGTTTGCTTTTTCTACCTCAGAGTCCAGAAGAACCAAAGGTTGGCCTTCTTCAACTTGAGTACCAGAGTCGAAAGAGATCTTATCGATCACGCCGCTGGTTTCGTTCGCAACAGTGACACCTTGGTTAGGTTCAATGAAGCCGATTGCCTCGATAACAGGAACCCAATCAACCGCTTTTACTTCTGTTACGGTTACTGGGAATTCTGGTTCCGGACGATTCGCCATGTATTCAGCAATTTTCTGTTGCTTGAATAAATTGAAACCTATCACGCTCCCGAATAGGAGAATCGCGATAAGCAACATAAAGAAAGTCCACTTTTTCATTCTATTAAGAACTCCAAGTTAGTGTTTAATAATTGCATCCCAGCTAGCTTCAACGGCTGCTTCCAGCGCGTCTTCATCCAACTGATAAAATCCCAAAGCATGTTTTCTAGCAAGCGCAACACTAGCTTCGAAACTCAACCCTGAAAGAATCTCGTTATCTAGGAGTTTGAATACCCCTTCCGCCTTACCTTGATCGAAAAGACGATCTACTTGGGCAAACATTTGCCTTTCAAGTTCCCGAGTTCCTTTACGATTTGTACAAGGTAGTGATTCATATTGGACACGGTTGCTTAAGGTGTCTAAATTTGAACCAGCAAGGTGCCAAATATTGAGCCACATGGTGCGGTAACGCTCTTTCAGAGGCATATCGTCATGAACATCCGCTTGAACGGCGTCCGCAATACGTTTGGTAACAGTAAGGCGAACCTCTTCCAAAAGATGTTCTTTATCTGAGAAATATCGGTAAATCGTGCCCGCTGCGACACCTGCTTCAGTTGCGAGCTTTTGCATGGAAAGACCATGAAAGCCCGACTCAGCGATTAAGCGTTCGGCAGCTGCAATGATTTGCTCGTATTTATCTCCAGTAGTGCTATTGGTCATAACCCCACCACTCAATGAATGAACGTTCATTCATTATAGCGTAAAGAGTGGTCGCTTATGCAACAAAATGTTGCAACTCTCTGTGTAAAAATTACGTGAAAATGACCGTAGCTTTCACACACTCACCCCTTTATCATAGGCGCCACTATTTCCACCCGCAGAGAATTTTTATGAAGCTGAACCCAAGACAAGACGAAGCCGTTAAGTACGTATCAGGCCCATGCTTGGTACTTGCGGGTGCTGGCTCGGGTAAAACTCGTGTAATTACCAATAAAATTGCTTATTTGGTTCAGCAGTGTGGCTACAAGGCGCGTAATATTGCTGCGGTGACCTTTACCAACAAAGCTGCACGTGAGATGAAAGAGCGTGTAGGGCAGACATTAGGCAAAGCTGAATCGAAAGGCTTGATGGTCTCGACGTTCCATACTTTGGGGCTAAACATCATCAAGCGCGAGTACAAGCACCTTGGTTTGAAAGCGGGCTTTTCTTTATTTGATGATCAAGATCAGCTAGCGCTGCTTAAAGAGCTGACAGAAAAGCAGCTAGATGGCGACAAAGATCTGCTGCGTCAGTTGCTAAGTTGTATTTCCAACTGGAAGAACGACATGCTGACACCAGAGCAAGCCAAAGCGTTGGCTCAAGGTGAGCAACAACAACTGTTTGCTTTCTGTTTTGAGATGTATCAGAAGCAAATGAAGGCGTACAACGCGCTCGACTTTGATGACCTGATTTCTCTGCCAGTGCAATTGCTACGTAACAATGAAGAAGTGCGTCAACGTTGGCAAAACCGCATTCGTTACTTATTGGTGGATGAGTATCAAGACACCAACACCAGCCAATACGATTTGGTGAAGTTAATCGTTGGTGAGCGCGGTCGTTTGACCGTAGTAGGTGACGATGACCAGTCTATTTATTCATGGCGTGGTGCTAAGCCGCAGAACCTTGTGTTACTTGGTGAAGACTATCCTAACCTGCGTTTGATCAAGTTGGAGCAAAACTACCGTTCGACGAGTCGCATTCTGCGCGCAGCTAACATCTTGATTGCGAATAACCCGCACGTGTATGAGAAATCGCTGTTCTCGGAAATTCCTGACGGTGAAAAACTCAAAGTGTTGCTGGCGAAGAACGAAGAGCACGAAGCGGAGCGCGTAACGGGTGAGTTGATTGCGCACAAGTTCCTAAACCGCACCGAATATAAAGATTATGCGATTCTATATCGAGGTAATCACCAATCGCGTTTGATTGAAAAATCACTGATGCAAAACCGCGTGCCATACAAGCTATCTGGCGGCACATCGTTCTTTGCTCGTGCCGAGATTAAAGACATCATGGCTTACCTGCGCGTGTTGGTGAACCCAGATGATGACAACGCGTTCCTACGTATCGTGAATACACCGCGTCGTGAAATCGGTCCGGTCACACTAGAGAAGTTAGGCAGCTATGCCAACATGCGTGGTAAAAGTCTGTTTGAAGTCAGCTTTGAAATGGGATTGGAGCAACACCTTACAGGCCGAGGTTTGGAAAACCTGCGTCGTTTTACACAGTGGTTAGTTGCGATTGCCGATCAAGCCGAGCGTGGTGATACCGTTGAAGCGGTACGTTCACTTGTACGTGATATTCATTATGAAGACTGGCTGTATGAAACGTCAGCAAGCCCGAAAGCGGCGGAAATGCGCATGAAGAACGTTTCTGATCTTTACTCGTGGATTGTTGCTGACTTAGAAGGTGATAACTACGACCAAGAAGAAAAGACGTTAAAAGAGGTGGTTCAGCGTCTTACTCTGCGCGACATGATGGAACGTGGTGAGGAAGATGAAGACAGTGATGCGGTGCAATTGATGACACTACATGCGTCGAAAGGCCTCGAGTTCCCATTTGTTTACTTGATTGGTTCGGAAGAGGGTATTTTGCCACACCAAACCAGTATTGATGAAGACAACGTCGAAGAAGAGCGTCGATTGATGTACGTAGGTATTACGCGTGCACAGCGCGAGCTGACTTTTACCATGTGTAAAGAGCGCCGACAGTTTGGTGAATTGATCAAGCCGACCCAAAGCCGTTTTCTCGATGAGCTGCCATTTGATGACGTTGAATGGGAAGCAAACAAAAAGCCAGTATCAGCGGAAGAGCGTATGGCAAAAGGTCAGGCACATATTGCCAATATCCGTGCAATGTTTAAAAAGTAGTCACGGACGGTTCTAATTTGTCAAAAATAAAAAGGCTTGCCACGCGGCAAGCCTTTTTCATTGATGTCTTTATTATAGACCTTCAATCATGTGGTCGATGGCTGCGATGATTTCGTCATCAGAACAGTCCATACACGTACCTTTAGCTGGCATCGCGTTGAAGCCTTGGATTGCGTGGTTGGTCAGTACGTCTTTGCCTTGTGCAATACGAGGTGCCCAATCGCCAGCATCACCAGTTTTTGGTGCACCGTTCACGCCAGATGAGTGACAAGCAATACAGAAGGTACCGTAAACTGCCGCGCCATCACGTGGACCAGTTGGTTCTGCTTTTACTGGTTCCGCACCTGCAAGGTAAACATCACCGACAGGTTTGATGCGTTCTGCGATCGCATCGTATTCAGTTTGGCTGATGTCAGAAGCTAAAGCTGCCGTAGAGAAAGTTAAGGCAGCGAACAAAACGCTAATCATTCGTCGAGACATATCCATTAAACCCACTTCACATTCCGAGGTAAGTGACTTACCTATTTATATAGTTAGAGTATTTAGAGCTGTTGGATAAAGTTTTAGGTGGTTGCTTCTATAGTGAGCAAAAAACCTTATCTAACAGTCTAGAGTGATTGAACAACCAAGTTGCAGCTGTTAAATCAATGTAAATAATGGGTGATTATATCCCGATAACTTGTTGCAATAAACAACAAGTTATCCATGACAGGGCGTGAATCACATCAAAAATTCACTTTAAAGGCAGATAACTGTCGAAAAAGAGACCAAACGAGAAAAAAAGTAAAAAAAGTACTAGACGGCATAGTGTGATATCCGTATTATTCCTCTCCGCCGATGGGGCATGCGCCCGTAGCTCAGTTGGATAGAGCGTTGGCCTCCGGAGCCAAAGGTCGAAGGTTCGAATCCTTTCGGGCGTGCCATTCCGGAATACAAATTAAAGGCACGAACAATAGTGGTGGCTATAGCTCAGTTGGTAGAGCCCTGGATTGTGATTCCGGTGGTCGCGAGTTCGAATCTCGTTAGCCACCCCATTATTTCGGTAACTCATTAAATTAGTGAAGTTTCCAGTTTTGATTCAAATATCCCAAGAGTCGAAACAAAATTCGTCGGTGAATAGCGCAGCTTGGTAGCGCATCTGGTTTGGGACCAGAGGGTCGGGGGTTCGAATCCCTCTTCACCGACCACTATTTAGTTTATGGCTATAATAGAGCGATAAACAGCAAAATTGATGGTGGCTATAGCTCAGTTGGTAGAGCCCTGGATTGTGATTCCGGTGGTCGCGAGTTCGAATCTCGTTAGCCACCCCATTAATTTAGGTGACTTCTTAGTTGAAGTATCCTGTCTGATTTGAGAGAATCAGAAAATACAGTTCGGTGAATAGCGCAGCTTGGTAGCGCATCTGGTTTGGGACCAGAGGGTCGGGGGTTCGAATCCCTCTTCACCGACCACTATTTAAAGCCTCAGTCGAAAGACTGGGGCTTTTTTACATTTGAAATTTAGAATGTTGGAACCTGAGGGACGTGGGCTGGATTGCCAGCCCAGTGGAACGCCAGTCCGCAGGGAGCCCTGCCGCGTCGAATTTCTTCACCGACCACTATTAGAAAGTCTGATTTTTAGCAGGCTTTCGTCGTTTTAGAGCTTATGATCTCACTTGGACTAGATGAGTCGGCAATATTTCAATGGATTTGAACCCATATGGGGTTCGCCTGAAGTTAGAATATGGCTCTTCATCGACCGCTATTTAAAGCCTCAGTCGAAAGATTGGGGCTTTTTTGTATTTCTCACCCTAAAAAATCTGCATTCCATTTCAATATCAGTAAACATGTACAGCTCTGGAAGGTTTTGGTCACCTATGATCTAAATGCGATTCGAGCTGATAAAAGAAACCCCAGCACGTTGGCTGGGGTTATGTGTTTCTTGAATTAAGCGCTTTACTGAGCGAGCGTTTTTAGGATTTCATTCAGCTCAACCGTCTCTCGCACTTGATAGTTGGGTTTGATATCGGTTGTATTTTCCGTACCTGTTGCGTTTACCCACACGCTCAGAATACCCATATTGTTGGCACCCGCAATGTCTGCTGGTAGAGAGTCGCCAATATGAATCACCTCTTCTGGCTTTGCATCCACAAGGTTGAGTGCTTTGCGGAAAATGCTGGCTGCTGGCTTCTCTTCTGGCTCTTCCCCACCGACGATAATGTGATCAACCCATTCGCTCATTTGTGTTGCTTTGAGTTTTGGGTGCTGTGAGAAGATTGGACCGTTAGTGATCACCACTAATTTGTAGTGTTGACGTAGCTCGGTCAGCATCTCTTTTACGCCAGGGAAGAAGTCAAAAGCCCCCATGCGAGCCGAGTCAAAATAGCTCTGCGCCTGTTGAGCCTTTTCTGTATCAATCTCTATACTTTGCTCTGCCAAGATGGCCTGAATTAAACCGCAGCGGAAGGCATTTTCATCTGGCAGTAGAGCAATAAGTTGAGGAAATTCGTTATTGAGCTTTTTGTATACGCCTTGCAAGTAGCGCTGAACAAAAGCAGTTGAATCGGCGACTTGCGGGTAATTTTGAGCAATCCAAGCAGCAAATTCTTCTCCTGCCACTTTATCGGCTTGAGATGTGCCGCATAACGTTTCGTCCATATCAAAAAATATCGCTTTAAGCACAGGGGCTCCTTCATTCACTACTCGATGTTGGAGCTTGATTATCGCTGATCTCACTCAAAATGACAGTGGAAAGCGTAAAACTGATGGCTGAACTTCTCTTTTCCCCCACCAAAGCTCCCAGTTCGGAGAGTGTTTTAAATCCATAGAAAATTAGCTTAATCACAAAATCGCATAACAGACGCATAACTTGGGGTAGGTGACAGATTTCATTTGTTTTGCTGAACTGCTCACGTTTTCGCCTCTGTTTACTAGAGTGAATTTTGGCTTTTTATGTATGCAGACTATTTTGTTAGTAACATTTTATGTCGAAATATCCCAATGAGAACGGAATATTGTTTGGTTAATGTTAATAATGACGCGTGAATAATAGGGATACTATCAATAGTGACTTTATGCGTAATTTTAGAGCATTTTTCTGTTTTTATTGGTGCGTATCGCACAAAAATGGGGTGTTATGAAAATGGTTAAATACTTGTTAATGCATTTCTATTCGCTCATTGTGCGTGTAAATAATGTTTTTTCGGCGGAATATACTTTAATTGTTGCTTTTTTGTGTAATTTTTGCCAAATTGTCTCCGCATTAAGATTTCAGAGTATTATTCTGAATTTGAACGGATTCATTCAGGTGATGAATGGCGCTTTTATTGCGCGATTCGATACCACAGACAAGGCAGTAGAGGTCTGAAATGTCACTATTAGAGGTGAAAAACCTTCGTATTGAATATCCATCCCGTCACGGTGTCCATGCGGCCGTGAAATCGCTTTCTTTTCATATCGATCGTGGCGAAATTGTGGGTGTTGTTGGCGAATCAGGTGCGGGTAAATCCACCGTTGGTAACGCCGTTATTGATTTGCTTAGTCCTCCGGGACGTGTTGCTAGTGGCGACGTGTACCTTGATGGGGAGAAAATTTCTGGTTTAACACCGGAAGCGATGCGTAAGGTTCGCGGCTCTAAGATTGGCTTTATCTTCCAAGATCCAATGACCTCACTTAACCCTCTATTTACGGTTGAGCAGCAATTGAAAGAGACCATTCACGCCAACATGAAGGTGTCGGATGAAGAGGCGTATCAACGTGCGCTTTCTCTAATGCAGCAGGTTGGCATTCCTCAACCTGAAAACCGTCTTAAGCAGTATCCGCATCAATTTTCTGGCGGTATGCGTCAGCGTGTGGTTATTGCTATCGCTTTGGCTGGTGAGCCAGACCTGATCATTGCCGATGAGCCAACGACAGCGCTCGATGTATCTATTCAAGACCAAATCCTAAACCTTATCCGCGAACTGTGTATCAAGAACAACGTAGGTTGTATGTTGGTTACGCACGACATGGGCGTGGTTTCAAACGTGACTGACCGTGTGGCGGTTATGTACCGTGGCGATTTGGTGGAGTTTGGTCCTACAGCTAAGGTATTGGGCGACCCTGATCACCCATATACGCGCAGCTTGATTTCTGCCGTTCCGCGTTCTGATGTAAAGCTCGATCGTTTCCCATTGGTGAGCTACATCGAAGAAGCTACAGAGTTACAAGAGCTAGACATTAAGAATCACTGGTTGGGTCAAAGCCAAGACCAACGTGAGTACACAGGTCCTTTATTGGATGTGAAGAACGTTAACCTGCGTTTTGTAACCAAAGATTCATTGTTTGAAAGCCGCCGTGAATACGTGCAAGCATCAAACAATGTTAGCTTTGAAGTGCATGAAGGTGAGACGTTTGGTTTGGTGGGTGAATCTGGTTCAGGTAAATCGACCATCGCACGTGTGATTGCTGGTTTGTATGAACCAAACTCAGGTCAAGTAAGCTTTGAAGGCATTGACCTGACGGCGCTTAAATCGGAAAAAGCACGCCGCCCATTGCGTCGTCAGATGCAGATGGTTTTCCAAAACCCATATACCTCAATGAACCCGCGAATGAAGATTTTTGACATCATCGCGGAGCCAATTCGTTTCCATAAGCTAACGAAAAATGAAGCGGAAACGCGCCAGATTGTGAATGACCTACTTGATCACGTAGGTTTAGGCAAAATGGCAGGTGTGAAATACCCTCATGAATTCTCCGGTGGTCAGCGTCAGCGTATCTCAATTGCGCGTGCGCTGGCGACCCGCCCTCGATTACTGATTTGTGATGAACCAACATCTGCGTTGGATGTATCGGTACAGGCACAAATTCTAAACTTGCTGAAAGATCTGCAAAGTGAACTGAATCTCACCATGCTGTTTATTAGTCACGACTTACCGGTTATTCGTCAGATGTGTGACCGAGTAGGTGTGATGCAGATGGGTACGCTACTGGAAGTGGCTCCGACAGAGCAATTGTTTACTGCTCCTCAGCATGAATACAGTAAGAAACTGATTTCTCTGATGCCTGAATTCACAGGTTTGAGAGAAGAAATCAAAACGGCATAAACCAAGTTTTTCGCTTGGCTGACCATCAAGGTCAACAAACCTTAGTCATAACAAAGACGCAAACACAACAAGGGATTCGAATTCCCGCATGAAGGAGTTATGCAAATGAAAACCATGAAAAGCAAGTTAGCAGTGGCGCTAATGGCAGCAGGTCTAAGCTTTAACGCATTGGCAGCAGATATCAAAGTTGGCTATGCAGCTGACCCAGTATCTCTAGACCCGCACGAGCAGCTATCAGGTGGTACGCTGCAAATGTCACACATGGTATTTGACCCTCTAGTTCGTTTCACACAGGACATGGACTTTGAACCTCGCCTAGCGGAAAGCTGGGAGCGTATCAATGATACGACGGTTCGTTTCAAACTTCGCCAAGGCGTTAAGTTCCACTCAGGCAACGACATGACAGCGGATGACGTTGTGTGGACTTTCGAACGTCTACAAAGCTCTCCAGACTTCAAAGCTATCTTTGACCCGTACGAAAAAATCGTGAAAGTGGATGATTACACGGTTGATCTAGTGACTAAAGGGCCTTACCCGCTAGTGCTACAAACAGCAACGTACATCTTCCCAATGGACAGCAAGTTCTACACGGGTAAAACCGAAGATGGTAAAGACAAGTCTGAGCTAGTGAAGCATGGTAACTCATTTGCATCAACACACGTTTCTGGTACTGGTCCGTTTATCGTGACGGCTCGTGAGCAGGGCGTAAAAGTAGAATTCGAACGTTTCAAAGATTACTGGGATAAAGAGTCGAAAGGTAACGTAGACAAACTGACGTTACTTCCGATCAAAGAAGACGCGACTCGTGTTGCAGCACTGCTTTCTGGCGGTGTTGATATGATCCACCCAGTAGCGCCAAACGATCACAAACGTGTGAAAGACGCAAAAGGTATCGATCTAGTAACACTACCTGGTACGCGTATCATCACGTTCCAAATGAACCAAAGCAACAACGAAGCACTGAAAGACGTTCGCGTGCGCCAAGCGATTGTTCACGCAATCAATAACGAAGGCATCGTGAAAAAAATCATGAAAGGCTTCGCAACAGCTGCAGGTCAGCAAAGCCCGGCAGGCTACGTTGGTCATGATGACAAGCTGGTTCCTCGCTACGATCTTAAGAAAGCAAAACAGCTGATGAAAGAAGCGGGTTACGAGAATGGCTTTACGCTAACGATGATTGCACCAAACAACCGCTATGTGAACGATGCGAAAGTGGCACAAGCGGCGGCGGCAATGCTGTCTAAGATCGGCATCAAGGTTGACCTGAAGACTATGCCTAAAGCGCAATACTGGCCTGAGTTCGACAAGTGTGCGGCAGACATGTTGATGATCGGTTGGCACTCAGATACAGAAGATTCAGCAAACTTCAACGAGTTCCTAACCATGACACGTAACGAAGAGACAGGTCGTGGTCAGTACAACTGTGGTCATTACTCTAACCCAGAAATGGACAAAGTGGTTGAAGCGGCAAACGTAGAAACGGATCCAGCTAAACGTGCAGAAATGCTGAAAGGTGTTGAAGCAACGTTGTACAACGACGCTGCATTCGTACCGCTACACTGGCAAAGTGAAGCCTGGGGCGCGAAGTCTAACGTGAAAGCTGCAGACATCGTTAACCCAATGGTAATGCCTTACTTCGGTGACCTAGTGGTTGAATAATCACGGTTAGTCGATGTTGAGGAGGGATGGATGTCCCTCCTCAACTCTACGTACTCGGCTCAGTTTTGTTTCAGTCGGACTGAGTTGTTTTTAGACTGAATTTTCTCTCTGAATAGAGATCTATGGATAGTTAAGGGGCAAGGAATGTTTTCGTTTCTGGTCAAGCGCCTGTTTCAGGCACTGATAGTGATGTTTGTGATCAGTTTGGTGGCGTTTGCCATTCAGGATAACCTGGGTGACCCGCTACGTGAGCTTGTAGGTCAGTCGGTTTCAGAAGCGGAGCGTCAAGCGCTGCGTGACGAACTGGGCCTGAACGATCCCTTTATCACAAAGTACACTCGCTTTGTGAGCAATGCGCTACAAGGTGATTTAGGTACGTCTTACTTCTTCAAGCGACCTGCAGTTGAGGTCATCCTCGATAAGCTGGTGGCTACATTAGAGCTCGTGTTTGGTGCGACGCTCATTATCATTGTTTTCTCTATACCGCTTGGGGTGTATTCAGCGATACATCCGAAGAGTATTTTTACAAAATTCGTTATGGCGATGAGTAGTGTCGGCATCTCGATTCCGGTGTTCTTAACCGCAATCATGTTGATGTACGTCTTCTCCATAGAACTCGGTTGGCTACCTTCCTTTGGACGGGGTGAAACGTCTAATATACTCGGATGGGAGTCTGGCTTCTTTACCATCGATGGTATTAAGCACCTGATCCTGCCGTGTATTGCACTCGCATCTATCATGCTGCCGTTGTTCATCCGTTTGGTGCGTTCAGAAATGCTGGAAGTACTGAGCTCTGAGTACATTAAGTTCGCCAAAGCGAAAGGCTTGAACTTACAAAAGATTTATTACCAACATGCACTTAAAAACACCATGCTACCTGTATTGACGGTCGGTGGTGTGCAAATTGGTACCATGGTGGCATACACCATTCTGACAGAAACCGTGTTCCAATGGCCGGGTACTGGCTTTCTTTTCCTAGAGGCAATCAACCGTGTAGATACACCGTTGATCACTGCCTACGTTATCTTTGTTGGTCTGATCTTCGTGGTAACTAATACCATCGTTGACTTGCTGTACGGCATCATCAACCCAACTGTGAACCTAACTGGAAAAGGAGCTTAATCATGAGCCAATCAAATGTAACACCAGCTCCTGCTGCCGCACCGTCAGCCTGGCAGCGTTTCAAAGAGTCGGACTTCTTGTATTACTTCAAGCGCGACAAAGTTGCGATGGCAAGTTTTACCGTCTTCATGATGTTTTTAGTCTTGGCTGTAGCAGCACCGATTCTAGCTCCAACTGACCCATACGATTTGACGTCTATCGACATCATGGACTCAGAGCTACCTCCATCTTGGATGGAAGATGGCGATGAGCGTTTCGTATTGGGCACTGATGAGCAAGGTCGTGATATTTTGTCGACCATTCTTTACGGCTCTCGTTTATCTTTGACGATCGGCTTCCTCGCGGTTGGTCTTCAGCTTATGCTGGGTATCATCATTGGTTTGTCAGCAGGTTACTTTGGTGGTCGTATTGATAGTTTCTTGATGCGTTTTGCTGACGTTCAGCTGTCGTTCTCGACCATGATGGTTGCGATCATCGTGTCAGCTATCTTTAAAGCCAGCTTTGGCAGTGATTTTTACAGCCAATACGCGGTAGTCATGCTTGTCGTGATTATTGGTGTGGCGGAGTGGCCGCAATATGCACGTACCATTCGTGCTTCAGTACTGGCTGAGAAGAAGAAAGAATACGTAGAAGCGGCACGAGTGATGGGCTTTAAAGCCCCGCGAATCATGTTCCGTCATATTCTTCCGAACTGCCTATCACCAATCTTGGTTATCTCGACGGTACAGGTAGCAAACGCAATCATGTCAGAAGCGGCATTGTCATTCCTTGGTCTAGGTTTGCCTGTAGACCAGCCATCATTGGGTGCACTAATCAGTATTGGTTTTAACTACATCTTCTCTGGTGCGTGGTGGATTACCGCCTTCCCAGGTATCGTGCTAGTGACATTGGTACTGGTGATTAACCTACTGGGTGACTGGTTACGTGACGTGTTCAACCCGAAAATCTACAAGGGTTAATGACGCGATAAAATCGACGTATTATTTGCCTATTTAATAAATTTCTTTCTAAACTGAGAGCCGGATGCAATTCCGGCTCTTTTTTTGCTTATCACTTTTTATGCATGTTTTATTGACGCTCTGTCGCGATAATTTCATCACCTACTGTTTAGAGTGAAGCTATGGAAATGAAAAAGGCACTACATTCCTCCCGTATCGTCCAATCTGGCTTGAGCCTTGGGCTGCTGGTGGCGTGCGCTCAATTTTCGACTCCGGTTTTGGCGAGTGAATTTCTTTGCCAAGCCTCTCAGGCCAGTAATAAAGAATTGCCTGTGCTTGAGCAATCTTGTCCGATCGGTAAAGGGCTATGGGGAAAGAAAGTGCCGCAAGGAGGCAATGATTTCTTCTGGATCCAGTGTGGTCTATTGCCAAAACCGATGTCTTTAGCCAAAGCAAAGCCGATTTACGGCAAAATCACCACCGATGTTTGGATGAAGCCAGAACAAAAAGGCTATCGTTGCCTCATTGGTCCTTATACGGAATTTGCTAAAGCATCTCAGGACTTGCAACGAGTCAAAACCTTGTCGACCTATAAAGAAGCATTTATTCGTGTGGTTGGTAAAGGTGGCACAGTCCCTGCGAAACAGACTAAGCCAATGACCAAGCCGGTGGTAACACCTGTCGTACCAGCTGCTACTCGTGCTAATACGGACGCATTTAAGACAAAAGATGCGCCAAAGCCAAAGTCGCCAGAACCAGTTGCCGCTAAGCCTGCTAAAATGACCAAGCCAGCTCAACCAACTATCAAGAATGACAACGTTGAAGTGCGTTTGAAAACGGTACTGAAGGGCAAGACATTTGTGGTGCCGTATTTAATCGAGAACAACAACCAGTTCTACATGGAACATAGAAAACCATGGAATCGTCTTAGCTACTCGAGCTCAATGAAAGTTTGCCAACAGCTAGGAATGCACTTAGCAACTGCGTCAGAGTTTAAAACATTGCGCGATTCTGGCGTGATGGAGAAGAACAAGTGGCCTTTGCAGTTACCTTACTGGGGTAAAGATAAAAAGGGCTTGTTTGCTGACCGAGAGCCAAATCAGCTAACGGGCACCTCGTTGCTTAACGTGATTTGCGTGAAGTAAAAAATGGATTAAAAAAGCCCCGCAAGAGCGGGGCTTCGTGTTTATGAGCTTCTAGTTATCACTTTTCAAAACTAAAGATAATGCGTTCTGCTTCATCAGTACGCTCTGGAGTGGCTTCGATAGTGTAAAGCCCCGCAGGAATTGCTGCTGAATGATCTAAAGGCATGAAATCGATGTAACAAGAGCCTTCAGCATCTCTATATTGTGGTTGGCTGCTGAAGTAGTTGTCAGCACTGTAGCTGTCACCGTGAACTTGGATACGACCGTAGTCGAGATAGATATCTTTTAGGATTTCACAAGTTTTTGCATTACGACCATAGATTGAAGCTGAAGTGTATGGACTGCCTTGGTAATCAAATTGTTGAACGATGCCAGAAACTTTCAGTTCAGTTACCACAATATCATTTGCGCCTTCTTCAGATGGCATCGCAATGAATGTTTCACGGTCTACCCAATTAGCATCTTCTTGAGATTCGCTAACGTCGTTGTTAAGCGCTTCTTCGACATATTGAGCATTTGTGTGGTAAGAATACAGCTCGGTTGATTTTTCATCGCCTTCTTCATCTGTGAATGACACGAGGAAATGCTCGTCGTCATCAAAAGAGTGTTGTTTGATGACATCCAATGTCATTTTCATACCATCTTCTTGGGAGATAATTTTGCCATCAACGATTGTGTATGGGACACCTTCTGTAAACTCTGACATGTCTGTGTCACAAGTTGATAGGTTGTCGCTATCTCGATCGTTCCAGTACATCGTTTTCGTGTTCGCATCTAGGTAGATTGAATCACACCATCCTTTAGCGAAGTTGGTACCGTTGTGACCAATTTCTACGAAATGTAGGAACTTACCTTCTAGCGGATGTCCTGCAGGAGGAGGTGTTACGTCATCTGCTGGTTGAACGTTTGGCAGTGTGATCGTTACGTATTCAGAAATTACGGCATCGTCAGCATCTGGGTTTACACCTGCCGCAATCACGAATGAACCGTTTTTCGTTGCACTAGTTGGTGTGCCAGAAACCGTCAGTGTGCCGTTGTTATCAACATTGACTTTTAGACCCGGAACGGTTGTTGCGTACTCATCTTCTTCTGTACCAGCGTAGTATTCGATTGCACCTGACGTGTGCTGAGCTTCAAAGACTTCAGTAATATTGAAATCTGCATCAACAGCTTCACCAACTTTTAGTGTTGTTAGCTGTACTGTGATTTCTTGTTGAAGTTCTGCAAGATCACCGCGATCAATTTCAATCGATGCTTCAGGTTGTTTTTCAATGTCATCTAGCTCGAAGACTTTGTAAGTCGTATTGATACCGTCAAATGCAGAGATCGTGATTGTTTGACCTTCAGGGTAAATGCGAGATGGCTTACCTGTGATTTTCAGCTCAGTCTGACCTTGTGTTTCTACAAGTTCAAGTACTAAGCCATCAACAGATGTGTATGCTTCAAATGCAAGCTTTTCGTCGTCAGAGAACAAGTTGTCAATACGGAATTGTTCATTCTGAACTTCAACACCTTGGTATAGCTCAATACTGTCAATCCACTCTTCGATTGTATCAGCGGCTTCTGTGTTGATTGTTGGCGCTGGATTTTCAACGTTTACTTGTAGGTCGAAAGCGGTTGTTACAGCACCAAAGGACTTATCTTGTTCTTGTGAGTTGTAGTCAGTTGCCGTTAGCTTGATTTGGTAAGCAGGACGAACTGGAGTTAGCTCACCTGAAATCGTTAACTTGCCACCATTGATAGCCGTAGTTGTTAGATTTTTGACCACAGAACCATCAAGTGTGATGACGCTTACTGTGATGTCGATGTTTTTGTTATCGTCATCTTCAAAAAGGGCAAGATCGCCAGCAGCAAGAGGCAGTTCTAAATTGATTGAGTGGCTATCAAGAGGCTTCAGTTCTGTATTGATAGCTTTTACAACGCTCTCATTTGCAAATAACTTGCTGTTGATAACGGGTTCGCTAACTACGCCATTGTTGACTTCAATAACTGGTTTGAAGTTTGGATCATCTAGTTTGTCTGCGTTGTTTTTATCATTAACGACGTCAGTTGCTTTATCGGCAATTGCAATAGCGGTTTCTGCAGAGTAGCTGTCTTTTGCTTGTGCTTTAGACTCGGTTAGAATCTGAGCCGTTTTATGTAAAGCGGTATTGTTAGCGGCGATTACATCAGTAAATGCAGTATCACCCTCGATACCTAATGTCTCATTTACTTTGTTTTTCGCTGCTTGGATTTTTTCTGGTGTTGGGTTAGCACCAGCTTGGATTGCAACAAGGTCAGTCAGCGGAGAGATAACTTTCTCACCCGGAAGTGTACGGAATACAACCTCATGAGCCATAGCTTGGGTTGGGTTGTCCATATCAACCGTGTATGTGCCAGCAAAAAGTTGTGGATCGCGAGCAATCAGTTCAGCTTGAACAGTACCACCCGGAATAATGGTTTGAATCGCAAGGTTCTTTTCAGCAGAGTATTGTTTGTCTGTTAGCGTCACCTGACCCTCATCATTGGTTAGACCAATAATTGGGTCGTTGCTATCTAGCTTTCCATTGTTGTTTACATCTTCAAAAACGACTGCTTCTTTGAAGTAGCCATCAAAGCCTGTAATCACTACACCAGAGTTGTTGTTGCTTGAACCACTATCTGAACCACCACAACCGGTTAGCGCGATAGCCACTGACGCTGCTAGTAAATTCACCTTATTCATTGTTTATTTGTCCTTGTTTCGTTTCCGAATGAGAAAGTCGCTTTTTATTGTTTTATTTTCTAATCTCACTAGTGAGATTAGAAAAGCTGCGCATTTTTAATCGGATTTGGAAGCGGCTTCAAGACACGGAAAACCAAAGAAAAACCGTAAAAATTTTTGGAATATTTTTTCTTGGAATTTCTATCAATAAAAATATCAATTAACTTTAAATTTAGGTCTTTATAAACAATGACTTGTGTTGTTTTGGTTTATTTATAGGCTGCTGTATTTTTTGGGTAGTGGTAAATCATGTTTATTTTTAGCTCTTCTACTTTGCTCGCGTACTGAGGAAATGGGCGTAGGATGTAGCTATAAACCTCCCCCTGAATAAACTCATCATTAGCATGATAATCATTGTTGAAGTAGACATAAGCGTATGCGGATGGCTTAGGTGCAGTCGCGCAATCGGTATTATTGGAGTAAGAAATTACCTCGCTAAACATCCCTTCACCTGCAAGGATTGAGGTGTCCCAAAACTGACAGAATTCATGAGCAAATAAGTCGCTATTAGACGTGACTATGTTGAGATCTGAGTCGAAACCGTCGTAATACTCACCACCTTGAGCATGCCTTCGGTCAAAAATATAGTTACCCGCGAGCGCATGGCGATAACCACCGGCAGTCGGAATGAGCAGATCAAATAGGGCGGACTGATACAGCTCTTTTCCAGTATTGACGTTCAAACGCTCTTCCATTGAGCGCTTGTTTTTTTGCATGGTGTAGCTTTCGAAACGATTGTTATCAAAGACGGTAATAAAGTAGTTCTCAGTGTCTTTGTGAACTCGTGACCGGTAGGTTTTCTTCGTAGTCCAGATCTGACGGCTACCTTTGATGTGGATGATCAATGAGTCATCACTGATCTGGTATTCCCCGACTTTATTCAGCTTATGCTCGTCTGGGCAGCGAGTTTTGTTGCTTGAAGCAGCATAAAAAACTTCATCATCAATGAATTTAAATGCTTCACAGTACACTACTTCGTAAGGGTACTTGCGTCCACCGAGCAACGTTGTGGTTTCAAGGCGATATACCACACCATCAATGAGCGGATGTTCTGTATCGTTCTGCTCTGCAGTGACAGCTGGTAGCTCGAAGCGTGTCGTGACCCAAGCGTGATCTTCTGTCCCGTGATGGTCATCACGTGCAGAGACTGCCAAATATGTGGTTTGGTTGAAGTCTTTTGGCGCGCCTTGCAGCATGATTTGCCCTTGGTTGAGAACGCTCAGTCCGTTGGCGTTTTCTAGCCAAATTCGCGTGGTGAGTAAGTCTCCTTCTGGATCTTCGAACAGCTGTTCCAACCCTAATGAGTAGTTGATAGGGTTGTTTTGTGTCAGTTCCCAACTATAGATAATGGTTTGTAATTGCTGCTCAACCGCTAGGTTTATTATCGGCTTGCCGTTCTCTGTTGCATCGTCGTGTGCAGATTCACTGATGTAGGTTATCGTTAGGTTTTGGGAGTAATTGGCCTCCAATGATCCCAAGGCATCTTCAACCTGATCAGGACGGTCTGACAACGTGGATTCAAGCGCTTTTTCAAACGCCAGTTCATTGCTTCTTTCCAATGCAGATGCGGTGAGTGCCTGTTTTACTTCGATAAGGGAAGTGCGTTCTCTGTGAGGCGTATTTCTCTTTTCCTCGTTATTATTCGCTGGTTGTATGTTGGCTGCCGCAGCTGTGGTTTGCTCGTCTGTTAGCCAGTAAAGCGCCATCAAGCAGGTACTCAATGCACCTGCAATCCAGTATTTCTTCTTCATGATTTTACGCGTGTGCCATTCTTGATTGCAGCCAACTGCGGGAGAACTTAAGGTCTTTTTCAATCAAACTGGCGCTGCATTCGAGCAGTTCACAGATCTCTTGGTTTTTCATGCCCATCAGATATTTGAGCTTTAACGCGTTGGATTGGCGCGGGTAGCGCACACTAAAGTTATCGAGTGCTTTATCCATGATGATGAGTTGCTCGAAGCGATCTTCTTCTTCTTTCATCAGCGTGATGTGTTGGCGTTTTTGCGCTTGATGTGAGCGAGCGTTGTCGATCAGGATTTGGCGCATTACTTTGGCTGCCATTAAGAAGAAATCGCGCTTGGTTTCAATCTCACTCATGTCGCAGTTAGACATCTTTAAATACGCGTCATGGATCAGCGCGGTGGTGCTGTTTACGCTGTCCGACAGTACCTTATTGTCGGTTCCGTATTTCTCTGCGTTGCGCTCGCGTTCTTGTTGAGCAATTTTACGCAGTTGTAGGTAAGCGAATTGGTACAACTCACTTTCCGCCTGTTTATCGCCTGCTTGCCACTGTTGGATAATTTGCGTCAGAGTAGATTTAGAAGTCATTGCTATACATCCTCACTTACTTTTACAAACTCAGAGATGGAATAGGTTTCAACGCGATCAGAACCATCGCGATTACGGCTAATGTCTTGTTGGTAACGATACAAAATGCCTTGCTCCCAGCTTTTGCCTGCAGGTAGGTATTCCCACGTGGTGTAGTTGATTTCTGCTGGGGTTGGTGACCAACGCACCATTACGTTCATTTGCGCGAGTTCAGCACTTGGCTGGTCATTGTTGACCCACCACATGTCCAAATACTCGTTGGTGACATCTTGGGTGTATAGACTGGTATCTGTAGGGCAGGCAACGGCATCGACAGGTAAACGCAACACTTGGTTATGACGCATTAGTAGACACGATTGCTTCATTGAGTCTTGTAGGTATTGAGTTTGTTGCCATACACCTTGGTAGGTAATTTCGCTATCGACAGAGTCAGGATAGGTAAACCACAACATCTCAGTACGGTTGTGGTGCTTAACGTGCTCGTTTGGTCCCAACCCCTGTACTTTTTCCATTAATAGCTGGGTGCTCGGATCGAAGTTGAGTGCAACCGATCGATATTTCCAATCGCCTTCATCGTCATAATCTTCTAACGAGAAGCCATTAAGGTCGCTACGGGTACAGCCTGAATCGACGCATCCGACCAAGCTTTCCCATTCAGAGAACTTTTCAATCGGTTCGACAATTTCTTCGGTTACGCTCTGGTTAAGTGCTAGGAAACAGCCTTGGAAGTAGTCGCCAACACTTGGATGTTGAATCAGGCTCTCTTTAGTGATGGTGAAGTTAATCTCGCCAATTGGTGGGCGGTAACGCGGGTGGTGTTGATAGCGAATATCGAATGCACAGGCGCGACCCTGCCAATCCTTTTTCTTGATGATGATGTTCTTAAATCGCACGTCACGAGGCTCAAAAATGATCTCATTTGAGGCGAAGTTCTTTTCGATGTAGCGTTGGCTTTCATTTAGATGTTCAACCGCTTCTTGCACCGAAACCCAATCCAAATTGAGTTGGTGTTTGGCGTCGTCTAGGAAATTGAGGTCGAGACGCTTGAGCTGTGCTTGGAAGGTTGGATCGGATAATACCTTGTTGATTAGCACGATTTCTTGACGGTTTTCCGGAGTGCTGTCGAGAGAGAGCAACAAGCGGGTCATATTGATGCTGCGACTGGGTTTTGTGGTCGCCATGGTCGGTGTGAGCACTTCTTGGCTCGACATTGTGGTGAGCAAGTAGCCGTTATCATCATTGCCGAGGAAGAAGCTGATGACATCGCCAGGACGATACTGAAATGCGCCTTTTTTTGTGTGACCAGACAGGTTGGAACTGGTTTTGTAATACAGACCAGTTACCGGTGAATCGATGAAGAAACCTTGTTTTATGGTAGGCGCTGTCGCTTCTGCCGACGGAGTCGTAGAAGTAGAGTTCGCCCATGCTGGTGCTATCGCTAACGCAGACAACCAGATCGCAATGGAACGTGTGTACATTTTAATTTTTAAGCCTTTCTTATGTTTAGCCTTACTGTTGAGTGCGGTCCTTTGGTGCACAATTTGGCTGACAACTTATTGATTTAGTGAGGTGCTTCTCTGGCACCGGTGTCATCATCGCCAACAGCATTTTCTGTTTTATGTGTTTGGGGATATCTGGGTTAGACAGAATCCGCCTGCGTGTCAGTTCCATCATGGCACTGACGGACATATGCTCGACGTTTTGCCCTTTGGCATGAAAGACAAGGCGCGTCACTTCGTACATGATGTCTTCTGCAATCTTCTTCTCTTGTTGCAGTTGTATGTTCTTTTGAATCAGAGTGTTACCAAACAGCAAACCAGATAACACTAAGATTGCGGACAACAGCGACGGCAGCGGTCGGCGTTGTACTAAACGAAGCGTACTGTACAGTGGCCAGTGCTTCTTTTGCTCTATTGGGCGTCGTTCTAAAATACATTCAATATCTTGGCGCAGTGTCCGAACATTGAGGTAGCGCTGCTTTGCTTTCGCTCGCGTTGCGCGTCTCACCACCCAATAAATATCTGACCATATTGGCTGATCAGGAAACATCAGCGCCAGAATCTTACCCAGTGAATACACATCACTTTGCTCAGTCAAAAACGCTCCGGCTTGCTGTTCTGGGCTGGCGTATTTTTCACTGAAGGCAATTAATGCCGGAGACGAATCATCACTGTTTGATTGCACCTTTTGTGTCAGGTTGAAATCGAGCAGTTTTGGTCGTTTATTGCGATCAATTAGGATGTTTTCTGGTTTGAGATCCGCATGCAGGACTTGATGCTGGTGGGCGTGTTCCATTGCCTGACAAATCTGCTTAAACAGCAACAACTTGTCATCGTCTTCCATTGGCGTGAGCAACAAATACGAGTCTAAGGTCTGACCAAAAACGCGTTCCATCACGATGTAAACCGAATCATCGTGCAAGCCGCCATCAAACACTTTGGCAATGTAAGGATGGTTCAAACGAGCCAGAAGCTGAGCTTCATCAAACAGCGCGCGTTTGCCTAATACATTACTGAGATTGGTTTGGATGAACTTGATCGCAAGGTCTTGTTCGAACGTCTCGTCAGCGCGCAGTGCCGCATATACGACCCCCATGCCTCCACGCCCTAACTCGTGGGTGAGTCGGTACTTGCTAACCTCTTCGCCCGTTAGGTCGACCTCTTGTTTGGTTGCCAAATTCGCACCGAAGCCGAGCAACTGTGTCAGTTGTTCTTCTTCGTTTTCATTTGCTAAAAGAGGGGCAACTTGGAGGTAAAGCTCAGGTTGACTCTGCTGCAATTCGTTGAGGTATTGCTGCTTTTGAGAGTCGTCCAGATCAAGCAGGTGATAGTAAATCTGGGTTTCGCTGGAGCCTAACTGCACGGTGCTTTATATCTTATTGTTTTAGGTACGCTATCTTATAAGAAACTCAATATTAATGTCATTTATTTATTCGGCTTTGAGTCACAATGTTTAGTTTGCATCTTGATGGTTATTTGAGCACTAAGGTTATGATTTTATTAATGATGTAGTGGATGTTTTTTACCAAGCTTGTCGACGAGGAGTCTATTCGTCATAATGTTACTAGTAACATTACTGATAAATTAGATATTTATGGCTCAGCAGAATAAGAAAGCACGAACGACATTGCAGGATGTCGCAGACAAAGTTGGCGTAACAAAAATGACCGTCTCGCGTTACATGCGCAATCCAGACTCAGTGGCAGAAAAAACGCGAGTGAAAATTGCCGCTGTAATTGAAGAGATGGGCTACATCGAAAACCGTGCTCCGGCGATGCTGTCGAAGTCTTCCAGTAAAGCGATTGGTATTTTGTTGCCTTCACTGTCCAACCAAATTTTTGCGTCTTTTGTTCAGGGCATTGAAACCGTCACTAAAGCTAATGGCTATGAAACACTGCTTGCGCACTTTAGTTATGACGAGCTGGAAGAAGAACGCAAAATCGCGTCGCTGCTTTCTTACCAAGTTGACGGCTTAATCCTAACCGAAAGTCACCATACTCAACGCACTTTGCAGATGATCAAGAACGCAGGTGTGCCCGTGGTCGAAACCATGGAACTGCCAGAGCAGCCGATAGATATGGCGGTTGGTATGGATCACGAAGACGCTTCTTACAGCGTCGTAAAGCGCATGTTGGAATCGGGCAAGCGTACCATCGTTTACTTCGGTGCTCGTTTGGATACGCGTACTAAATTGCGTATGCAGGGCTACGATCGTGCAATGATAGAAGCAGGGTTGGAGCCAAAACACGTGCTAACGGGCGATCACTCAAGCTTCTCGCTGGCACATGATTTATTAGAGCGTGCACTGGCAACCTACCCAGAACTTGATGGTGTATTTTGTACCAACGATGACATCGCGATTGGTACCTTATTAAGTGCTCAGCAACGCGGCATCAAAGTGCCAGATCAACTTGCGGTGGTGGGCTACAACGCATTAGACATCGGGCAAACCATCAGCCCTAAATTGACCAGTGTGGATACACCGCGTTTCGAGATTGGTGAGAAAAGTGCCGAGCTACTGATTGCGCGCCTCAAGGGTGAAGAGCAAGCCGAGACGGTCGTGAACATGGGCTATCAAATTACGGCGGGCGAGAGCGTCTAACTCGCTCTGACTCACGTTTATTTTTCATCATTCGTTTCTGATAAGGACACGGGCATGCCACATCAACTTGATGCGTTAGATCTTAATTTAATGCGCTTACTTAAAGCCGTGGTAGAAAATCGCAGCATCAAGTTGGCGGCGATGCAGCTTGGCATTTCGCAACCCAGTGCCAGCCGTGGTGTGATGAAACTTAAAGATGTGTTTGATGATCCGCTGTTTGTGCGTAAAGCCCACGGGGTAGAGCCATCCCCAATGGCGATTCGCTTAGCGGCGGAGTTCGATAACATGCTGTCGCCGCTAGAAAAAGTAGTGCAGGAGTTTTCGGACTTTGACCCACTCGAATACCAAGGTCAGATTGCGATAGTGACTGACCCTTACTTGATGGACGAACAAGGTCAGCGTTTATTGCGCGGTTGCCATCAGGCGTTTCCTCAAGCCTCGTTTGCTTTCTCAAGTTGGAACATTTATTCCCAAGATGAGATGTTAGAGGGCGAACACGACTACTGTATTCTCGACCAAGAAACTGAGTTGTCGAAAGACATCTACATGCGCCCGTTATTTGTTGAAAAGCGTGTGATTTTGGCGCGTAAAGACCACCCGACGTTGTCGCAAATCAGCAATGACTGGGATACGGTGTCGGAATTGCCACTGGTCTCTTTGCCTGCGCCAGCATCCTACAACCCGCTGTGTACGGTGGAGTCAGAATATCGCCGAATGGGTTACGAGCCGGTCGTACTACTTAAATCCTACAACTTGCGTGTCGCTTGCCAAATGCTGCTTGAGACCGATGCCATCATGTATGCCAGCCAAAGTACTGCACATTTGATGCACGAGCTTGCCTCTTATCCAATGCCGATGGTCAACCGAGAGTTCAGCCAATTTGTTGTTTCTGGGGGTTATTTACAGACCTACCGTAACCACCCATTGCACCGCCATTTGCACCAAGTGGTGCAGCAAACCCTCAATACGCCATTAACGTGATCGAATAGGCAAACTGTCCTTTAAGATATTCAAAAATGAATATCTCAATTACCTGTCTGTTTTAATGAAGAAGGGCTAATCTGACTACAAATAGTCAGGAGAAGCGGCTCTTTTTATCTTATCAATTCTTTGAATGTCTGATTCTTAAAGGACATTCACCATTCTCCGTTATGCAGTTTTTTAATTTCTGGGGAGGATGAATCATGCTCATTGCACGTCTATTTTTATTGCTCGCCATCGTTGCCGAAGTTGCCGGTACCAGTACGATGTCGTTTATTGGTGAAAGTAATGCGTGGGAAGGCTATCTGGTGATGTACGTTCTGATCGCCATTTCCTATTACTTCTTGTCGAAAGCGGCAAAGAAAATCTCTATCGGTGTCGCGTACGCAACATGGGAAGGTTTGGGTATCGCCTTGATTACCCTGGTTTCTATCGTTTTGTTTGACGCCAACTTAAGCACGCAGCAGTTGCTTGGTTTGGCGCTGGCAGTCGTCGGTATCGTGTGTGTGACGCTCGGCGAATCACACGGTCAGCCTCAACAGAAAGATGAGTTGCCAAGCTCATCGAATGCGAGGTGTTAATCATGAGCCAATTTTTCACTGTTTCATTTGGATTTGTTGTCATGGCGGCGTTGGTCGACATCATGGCGAACATGGCGCTGACTCGCTCTAAAGGATTTAAGCACAGAGGGTGGGGCATCACGGCGATTGTATTGGTGATGGCAGCGTTTACTTTGCTTGCTCAAGCTGTAAAAGAGATCGACCTTGCGATCGCATACGCCTCTTGGGGTGCGATTGGTATCTTAGGTACCGCGATTGGTGGCGCTTTGCTGTTCAAACAAAAGCTTAAGCCGATTGGCTGGTTTGGTATCTTCGTGGTGATTGCAGCGGTTGTGGTGATGAAGACGGCTTGATGTTCTTTGCCTGAATCCTAGATATCGTAACTCTGAACGGCGAGGGACGAGCATGATTCAGAATCTACGAACAAAAAGTGCTGTGGCAGAGGTATTTCCTCTCGCTTCACAGCACTTTGATATTAGATTCCTGATCTCGCTTAGGCTCGTCGGAATGACGGGGTCTTTCTTCCCGTCCTAAACAATAAAGCTTGCGCCTTCTTCTGCGCTCGAAACGCTCTGACGAATCACGCTAAAGAAACCACGACCCCAAGTCTGTTGTTTCGCTTCAGTATCCATCTCTAACAAGTCACGACCCGTAACGTCGCTTAGGTTATTCAGCTCGCCAGTTTGGCAATCAACGCGGATGATGTCGCCATTGCGCACCAAGCCAATCGCGCCGCCACGAATTGCTTCTGGAGATACGTGGATTGCCGATGGAATCTTACCGGATGCACCCGATAGTCGACCGTCCGTTACTAGCGCGACTTTAAAGCCCGCTTTCTGCACGTTGCCGAGGATTGGCATCAGTTTATGTAGCTCTGGCATGCCGTTCGCTGCAGGACCGTTGTGCGTTACGACCACGATGCAATCTTGGTTTAGATCACCGCGTTTGTACGCCGCTTCCACTTCGTGTTGGCATTGGAATACGAGCGCAGGCGCTTCGATGATGCGCTGATCTTCTTTCACCGCAGACACTTTCACCACTGCTTTACCCAAGTTACCGTTAAGTACGCGAGTACCACCAGTGTTTTGGAAAGCTTGTGTTGGCGCAGCAATCACTTCGCCGTCTTGGCTGCCACCACATGGTGTCCAAGTCAGTTTGCCATCGACTAATGTAGGTAGTGTCATTTGGTCTTCGAACTCGCCGAATACCGGTTTCACGTCACGATGAAGCAAGCCCGACTCGTCCAAACGATGCAATAGCGCAGGTACGCCGCCCGCTTCTTGGAATGCGTTCATGTCAGCTGGACCATTCGGGTAAACACGCGCCAATAGTGGCACCACTTCAGATAGGTCGCTGATGTCTTGCCATGTCAGAATCAAACCCGCTGCACGCGCCACTGCCAACATGTGAATAGTGTGGTTGGTACTGCCGCCCGATGCCAACAGCGCAATAATGCCGTTGATCAGGCTCTTTTCGGTGACCACTTCAGACAATGGACGGAAATTGGCTGAACCTGCATTCATTGCCGCAATTTTCAGAGCTGCGTGATCGGTTAGCGCCTTACGTAGCTCAGTATGTGGGTGGATGAATGCTGAACCTGGCAGCATCAAACCCATAGCTTCAAACACAAGTTGGTTAGTGTTTGCGGTGCCGTAGAAGGTACACGTACCTGCTGAGTGGTAAGCACGACACTCCATATCAAGCAGTGCGTCTTTACCTACTTCGCCCGCCGCGTATTTTTGGCGAACGTCGACTTTCTCTTCATTGCTGATGCCCGTTGCCATCAAACCTGCTGGCACAAATGCCGTTGGTAGGTGTGCGTAAGACAGCGCGCCCATTAATTGTCCCGGTGCGATCTTGTCGCAGATGCCCAGCAGCAAGGTCGCATCGAATACGTTGTGGCTCAGGGATAGTGCTGTCGATTGAGCAATTAAGTCACGAGAAAACAGTGACATGTCCATGCCCGCTTGACCTTGAGTCACGCCATCACACATTGCCGGAACACAGCCAGCAACTTGCGCAGTGTGACCGTAACCAGACAGCACTTGTTTGATTTGATCTGGGTAGTGTTGGTAAGGCTGGTGGGCACTCAGCATATCGTTGTAAGCACTGATCAGCGCTACATTCGAATGCGTGAAATCCAGAATGCTTTTCTTTTCTGAAGAGCAAGATGCTGCAACAGCGTGAGCCAAGTTACCGCAAGATAGACCGACACGACCTTTACCCGCTTCGGCTTGGACTTCAGTGCGAGCAAGAAACGCCGCACGCGCCTCTTGGCTGCGCTCAACTAAGCGTTGAGTAACGTCTAAAATTACTTGATGAGTCATGCCATTGCCTCGTCTTGCACTAGGATTAACTCAGCGGCATTCGACACAACGTCTTCGATGGTTGCATCAATGCTGACGAAAATGGTGCGAGGCTCATCTTCTGGGCGCTCTAGGGCTTCGAACTGGCTGTTGACCATGTTCTCTTTCATGAAGTGACCTTGGCGAGCACGCATACGCTCAAGGATCAGTTCTTTACTTCCGTCTAGGAAAAGGAAGGTCACGTTCTCGTTGCCTTCGCGGATTTGGTCACGATAAATCTTTTTTAGTGCCGAACAGACAATAATGCCGTGCTCGTTTTTGCTTTCTAAGCTATAAGCAGCGTCGCGGATACGTTCTAGCCAAGGTTTGCGGTCGTCGTCGTTCAGAGGTTGACCTGATGCCATCTTCTGAATGTTTGCTCGTGGGTGAAGATCATCACCATCAATGAATTTACGTCCCAGCTTTTTCGCCAAGTGCTCACCAATTGTGGTTTTGCCACTCGCACAAACGCCCATAACGACGACACTACTACCAGCCATAACTTATCCTCATAACAAATTTGCGCGTGATCTCAATTTTTGAATTCACTTTAAAATATGGGTTTATCTTATTCATGTTATCGGTAACATGTTACCGGTAACTCAAATAAATGTGAACCACAACACAAACAATAATTTTTAAAGGTGAACCCATGGAACAGCTAACCCAAGCTCCAGACCCTACGTTCCTATTAACGATTGCAGTCCTCGCGATTGCGGCGTTACTTGTATTGATTATTAAGCTAAAAGTGCACGCTTTCGCTTCCCTAACTATGGTGAGTTTAGGTACTGCGATTGCGACTGGCGTTTCTTCTGACCAAGTTGTCCCAACCATGATGAGTGGTTTCGGTGGTACGCTGGCTTCAGTAGCATTGCTGGTTGGTCTTGGCGCAATGATCGGTAAGATTTTGGAAGTAACTGGCGGTGCGCAAGTGCTGGCAGATACTTTGATTGGTCGCTTCGGTAAAGAGCGCGCACCATTTGCATTGGGTGTGGCTTCACTACTGTTCGGTTTCCCAATCTTCTTTGACGCTGGTCTCGTGGTGATGATGCCAATCATCCTAAGTGTGGCAGCGCGCTTTGGTGGTTCGCCAATCAAATACGCACTACCAGCAGCGGGTGCGTTTGCCGTAATGCACGGCTTTGTTCCTCCGCACCCAGGTCCAGTTGCAGCAGCAGAATTCCTAGGCGCAAACATTGGTCTACTGCTTGTTGTTGGTATCCTAGTGGCTATCCCAACTTGGTACCTAGGCGCTTACCTATTTGGTCTGTACGCGGGCAAGAAATTCGATATCCCACTATCAAAAGCGTTCTTCAACGGTGAAACACAAGTTGATGAATCTAAGCTGCCAAAATTTGGCACAGTAATGACCATCCTAGTGCTGCCTGTACTGCTAATCTGTTTAGACACAGTACTGAACACGCTAGCGGTTGCGGGTGTGATTGATGGCAAAACAGCTCTGGTTGAGTTCCTACGTATGCTAGGTAAAACGCCAGTAGCCCTTCTGATTACTCTGCTTGTGTCTCTTGCGGTATTCGCGAAAGACTACGGCATGGCAAAACTTGAGAAGCTGTGTGGCGACTCATTGGCGCCAATCTGTGGCGTTATCCTAGTAACAGGTGCGGGCGGCATGTTTGGTGGCGTACTGCGTGCAAGTGGTATCGGTGATGCACTAGCAGACGTTCTGACTGACACAGGTATGCCAGTGATCGTAGCAGCGTTTGTTATCTCTACCTGTCTGCGTGTTGCTCAAGGCTCAGCAACCGTAGCACTAACGACAACAGCAGCACTTATCGCACCAGTAGTGGCAGCATCAACTGGTTTGAGCGAGCTAGACCTATGCTTTATCGTTATCGCGATTGCAGGTGGTGCAACAGTGCTTTCTCACTTCAACGACTCTGGTTTCTGGCTAGTATCTCGTCTACTAGAGATGGATGAGAAAACAACGCTAAAAACTTGGACGGTAATGGAAACTTTACTTGGTGGTATCGCATTTATTATCGTAGCAACATTAAGCTTTATTCTTTAGAGGTTACCCATGACAACACTTGAACAACGATTAAGAGAAATCAAAATCGTCCCAGTTATCGCAATCAACGATGTAGCACACGCTCTGCCACTGGCAAAAGTGTTGGTAGAAAACGGTTTACCATGTGCGGAAGTAACATTCCGCACTGAAGCGGCGGCTGAGTCGATCCGCATCATGCGTGAGGCGTACCCAGAACTGCTGATTGGTGCTGGTACAGTACTGACAACAGAGCAAGTGGACATCGCGATTGAAGCGGGCGTGGACTTTATCGTGAGCCCAGGTTTCAACCCAACGACAGTGAAATACTGTCAGCAACGCAACGTGACAATCGTACCGGGTGTGAACAACCCAAGCTTGGTTGAGCAAGCGATGGAAATGGGTCTACGTACCCTGAAGTTCTTCCCTGCTGAGCCATCAGGCGGCGTAAACATGCTTAAAGCACTAACGGCGGTTTACCCAGTGGAATTCATGCCGACAGGTGGTGTAAGCCCATCTAACGTGGAAGATTACCTAGCGCTGAAATCGGTTGTAGCGTGTGGTGGTACTTGGATGGTGCCAACCGCTATGATGGACAACGGCGATTGGGAAGGTATTGCTGAATTGGTTCGCGCAGTTAAGTAAAACGCGCAAACGGCTCCGAAATACCCCCGAACGTTGTAAAACGTGAATAGAAAAAGGGTCATCAAGTAATTGATGACCCTTTTTGTTTATCTGCTTAAATCGCAAAGTGATTAACGCATCGTCACGAACTCTTCAGAGCCTGTTGGGTGGATAGCCACAACAGAGTCGAAGTCTGCTTTGGTTGCGCCCATCTTCATTGCTACACCGAAGCCTTGAATCATTTCATCAACGGTGAAGCCGATGCCGTGAAGACCAACAACTGTTTCTTCTTCGCCAGCACATACTAGCTTCATCTTACATGGTTGACGGTGCTTAGTAACCGCTGTGTACATCGCAGTAAAGCCAGATGTGTAGACTTTGATGTTGTCTTTGCCGTACTTCTCTTCTGCTTCTTGAGTCGTTAGACCGATTGTACCGATTGGTGGGTGGCTGAATACCACAGTTGGTACCAAATCGTAGTCCATCTTCGCGTTTGGTTTGTTGTTAAACAGACGCTCAGAAAGTTGACGACCCGCTTTCACAGCCACTGGTGTTAGCTCGATACCGCCTTCCATGATGTCACCTACACAGTAGATGCCTTTCACGTTCGTTTCTTGGTATTCGTCTACCTTGATGTAGCCACGATCGTTCGTTGCAACGCCAGTTGATGCTAGGTTGATAGCATCAGTTGCTGGGTGACGACCGATTGCCCAGATTAGGGTATCAACGTTTTGGCTCTCACCGTTTTCTAGGTGCAGAGTTAGGCTGCCGTCTGCTTCTTTTACCACTTCTTTTGGCACAGAGTGGGTGTGCAGTGTTGGACCTTCTGCGTCCATTACTTCTACTAGCGTTTCGATGATCATTGGATCGAAGCTACGTAGTGGTGATTCTTTACGAACGAATAGGTGCGTTTCTGTGCCAAGCGCATGTAGAACACCAGCGATTTCAACCGCGATGTAACCTGCACCGATCACTGCAACGCGTTTTGGTTGCTCAGCAAGCTCGAAGAAGCCGTTTGAATCGATGCCGTATTCTGCACCTGGGATGTTTGGAATTGTTGGACGACCACCCACTGCGATCAGGATGTGATCCGCTGTGTAGTGTTCACCGTTTACTTCAACTGTTTTCTCGTCAACAAACTTAGCAAAGCCTTTGATAACGTTTACTTTGTTGTTACCAAGAACACGATCGTAAGATTGGTGAATACGACCAATGTAAGCCTGACGACTCTCAACCAGTTTGCTCCAGTCGAAACCTTTTACATCTACATCGAAGCCGTAGTCTTCTGCGTACAGGTTCATTGCTTCTGCAACTTGCGCGCCGTGCCACATCACTTTCTTTGGCACACAACCAACGTTTACACAGGTACCGCCAAGGTCTTGAGCTTCGATAAGCGCTACTTTAGCACCGTACATTGCCGCACGGTTTGCTGATGCGATACCGCCGCTGCCGCCGCCGATACAGATATAATCAAAATGAGTCGCCATTACTTTCTCCAAGAGCTTATTAATTTTGTCTGACAATAATTACATTGGGGTGGTGGGGGATGAACTCAACAGCCCAACGGAATTGTTGTTAATTCCATGTCCCTATCATAAATCGAGTCTAGCAATTTCCTAAATGGGAAAAAGTGACATTGCTTATGACAAATAGCGATGAAAGGATAGCAAAGCGGAATAAGGCGCTATTCCGCTTGGTGTTTTTCATGCTCAGGGGAGGGGAAAACCATTAACCGCAGCAGCTTGATGTGCCACAGTCTGACTGGGCTTGCGCATCTTTACCATCCGCTAGGTAAGTGTTGGTTAGGTAGAAATCGCTAAACAGCTGCACGAAGTCTTCCGATACTGTCTTCTCTACCAATCCTGATTCTAGGATGTGCTTTTGCCACGCCTGCATTTTTGGCAGACCACAGAAGAAGTCGTAACCAGAGTGCGCTTTGACGATGGCAGCGCGATGCAGAAGCGGCAACCAAGCCATGTCCACATTGCTTAGTTCATCGGATTTAAAGAACTTGGTTTCACCAGACAGTTGGTTTTCTGCTTTTTGGAACGCTTTGATCAGCTTCTCTGCTCGTTCTTCAAAGGTTGCTTGGTCTTTGCTGCTCATAGTGCCGCATTGTGCCAAGTAATGTTTAGAGCCTAGGTAGCTCCATGCTCGGTCTAGTGCGCGTTGTTCGTTTGTCACGCCTTGCTCTAACGGACCGTATTCGTCTTCGATGTATTCGATGATGGCATCAGACTCAAACAGTGCCGTGCCAGATTCTGTCACCATCACAGGCACTTGACCGTTTGGTGAGATATCTAGGAACCATTGTGGCTTATCTTTTAGGTTGATGTATTCAATCTCGTAAGGGATCTGTTTTGCTTCTAGTGCCGCAGTTACGCGCTGAACAAATGGGCAAATTTTAAAACTGATAACTTTAAGCATGGTCATTTCTCTCTATGTTTTAGCTTGTTTACATCCCTAAGACGCAGGCAAAAAAGAAAAGACGAAGCGCAGGCGAAAATTTTTTAGAAAATAAATAAAAAAAAGCGCAACGAGGTCATCGTTGCGCTTTAAGTTTCTGAAATTCAGTGTTTTTTATTCTGGAACGATCCAGTCGACTTTCCAGTGACCCGTTGCTGGCGCGATCGCTTCTTGCAGGAATGGCAGAATTTCTTTCATCTGGCTTTCCAGTTTCCACGGTGGGTTAATCACGATCATGCCCGATGCCGTCATGCCGCGCTCGTTGGTGTCTGGAGATACGCCCAATTCGATTTGCAGAATTTTGCGAATGCCAAGCCCTTCCAAACCTTCAATCATGTCTTCGATGTCATGGCGGTTTACCACTGGGTACCAAATCGCGTATATGCCCGTTGCCCAACGTTTGTGGCTTTGGTAAATCGCCTGCACGACGTCGCGATATTCTTTCGCTAGCTCGTATGGTGGGTCAATCAGCACTAAACCACGACGTTCTTGCGGTGGCAGGCTGCCTTTCAGACGCTTAAAGCCATCTTCTTTGTAGATGCTCACTTGGCGATCGCGGTGGAACTCTTGTTCTAATAGCGGATGATCGGCTGGGTGCAGCTCAGTTAGAACCATGCGGTCTTGTGGGCGGATTTGCGCACGTGCAACACGCGGTGAGCCTGGGTAGTAACGCAGGTTCTCACCGTTGTTCAATGTTTTGATTGAATCGATGTAGCTTGCGATCTCTTCAGGGATGTTTGAGTTGTCCCAAATGCGTGCGATGCCTTGTTTGTATTCGCCCGTTTTCTCAGACCATTCGTGAGTCAGATCGTAGCGTCCCACACCCGAGTGGGTATCGTGATAAACAAACGGCTTATCTTTCTGCTTTAGTGCATCAAGAATGAGGCTTTGAACGATGTGTTTTACCACGTCAGCATGGTTGCCAGCGTGGAAGCTGTGGCGGTAACTTAACAAATTAAACTCTCGAAACACTCTTTGACTGAGTGTGGTCTGTGATTTTCGCGATATGGCGGTATTATACTCAAGTAACTTAAAGAAGTAGAACTTCGATTCAAATCAGTATCACTGATAGGGATTCGCTATTGAAATTTCTTTAAGTCACCCATACTTAGTATAAGTAAACAAATTGAACCTAAGTGGGATTGCGCCGCTCCAATAGAGTGCCAAACCGAACTTAGGCATAACAAGACTCAAGGACAGAGTAAGCGCTCTTTGACCCATTCGGTCATTGCTGCATCGAGAAAGGGAACGGAAATCCCCCCATCCATGTTGTCGGCTTGCCTGTGCATTGAGTTCGCCTACTGTTTTGCAAATACCAATCGGTGCTTTGCAAATGCGAATAGGCAAATACAGAGCCAAAACACAAAAGGAATTATTCATGTCTAATCCACTTCTTACGTTTACGGATCTTCCTCCGTTTTCGCAAATCAAACCAGAACACATTAAACCTGCAGTGGAGCAGGCGATTGCGGATTGTCGTGCCAAGATTGACGAGGTACTTAAAGACAACGCAAACCCAAGCTGGACCAGTGTGATCGCGCCAATTGAAGAAGCGGATGACCGCTTGAGCCGCATTTGGTCACCAGTGGGTCACATGAACTCAGTAGTGAACAGCGAAGCGCTGCGTGAAGCTTACGAAAGTTGTCTGCCAATCCTGTCTGAGTACGGTACTTGGGTTGGTCAGCACAAAGGTCTTTACGAAGCGTACAAGGCGATCAAAGCCAGCGAAGAGTACGCGACGCTGACGCGTGCACAACAGAAGACCATTTCTGATTCTCTACGCGACTTCGAGCTTTCGGGCATCGGTCTACCATCAGACGAGCAACATCGCTACGGCGAAATCAGCAAGCGCATGTCTGAGCTGAGCTCAAAATTTTCCAACAACGTGCTGGATGCAACCATGGGTTGGACTAAGCACGTTGCCGACGAAAAAGACCTAGCGGGTATGCCAGAATCTGCACTTGCAGCGGCAAAAGCGGCAGCAGAAGCAAAAGAGCTCGATGGCTACCTAATCACGCTAGATATCCCATCTTACCTACCAGTTATGACGTACTGTGATAACCAAGACCTACGCAAAGAAGTGTACGAAGCGTACGTAACGCGCGCCTCTGACCGTGGTCCAAACGCAGGCAAGTGGGACAACACAGAAATCATCACTGAGCAGCTAAAACTGCGTCATGAAATCTCTCGTATGTTGGGTTTCAACACTTACAGCGAGAAATCTCTGGCAACCAAAATGGCAGAGAACCCAGCGCAAGTTCTTGGCTTCTTGAACGATTTGGCAACCAAAGCGAAACCACAGGGTGAGCGCGAAATTGAAGAGCTACGCCAGTTTGCTAACGCAGAATTTGGTGTTAGCGAGCTAAACGTGTGGGACATTGCGTACTACAGCGAGAAGCAAAAGCAGCACTTGTTCCAAATCTCGGATGAAGAACTGCGTCCTTACTTCCCTGAATCAAAAGCAGTAAGTGGTCTGTTTGAAGTACTAAACCGCGTGTTTGGTATGACAGTGACAGAGCGTGAAGGCGTGGATACTTGGCACGAGTCAGTGCGTTTCTTCGATATCTTCGACGGCGAAGGCATACTACGTGGCAGCTTCTACCTAGATCTATACGCACGCGAACACAAACGTGGCGGTGCGTGGATGGATGATTGCCGTGGTCGTCGCGTAACGCTATCAGGCGAGCTACAAACACCGGTTGCTTACCTAACGTGTAACTTCAACCGTCCAGTGGGCGACAAGCCTGCACTGTTTACGCACGATGAAGTGGTGACTCTGTTCCACGAGTTTGGTCACGGTATCCACCACATGCTGACGCAAGTAGAAACAGGCGCGGTATCGGGCATCAACGGTGTGCCTTGGGATGCGGTTGAGCTACCAAGTCAGTTCCTAGAAAACTGGTGTTGGGAAGAAGACGCGCTGGCGTTTATTTCTGGTCACTACGAGACTGGCGAGCCGCTACCAAAAGCGATGCTAGATAAAATGCTAGCCGCGAAGAACTTCCAGTCGGCGATGGGCATCCTACGTCAGCTAGAGTTCGGCTTGTTCGACTTCACTCTGCATACAGAATACGACCCAGAAGTGGGTGCTCGTGTACTTGAAACCTTGGCAGAAGTGAAAGAGAAAGTGGCAGTTGTACCAGCGGTTGAGTGGGCGCGTTTCTCACACAGCTTTGGTCACATCTTCGCTGGTGGTTACAGCGCAGGTTACTACAGCTACCTATGGGCAGAAGTGTTGTCTTCAGACGCGTTCTCTCGCTTTGAAGAAGAAGGCATCTTCAATAAAGAAACCGGTCTGAGTTTCTTGAATAACATCCTAGAAATGGGTGGTAGTGAAGAACCAATGGAGCTATTTAAGCGCTTCCGTGGTCGTGAGCCAGAAATCGATGCGCTATTGCGCCATTCTGGTATCGCAGCGTAATCTCGATTGAGAATGAAAATGGGCAGCCAAGTGGCTGCCCATTTTTTTATTCGTAGATTCAGCTTTTAGTATCTGATTCAGAGCGTTATGGATTTACGCTGCGATTGATCGGGTTTTGCAGCGAGATCAGCGTCTCGGTGGATTGCACTTCGTCGATCGCTTGAAGCTTATCAATCAATACAAATTGCAGCTCCTCAATCGACTTGCACATCAATTTGACGAATATGTTATACGCGCCAGTGGTGTAGTAAGCTTCTACCACTTCATCGAGGGCATTGAGCTTTTCTAGCGCTGAATGATAGTCGCGCGCGGCATTCAAGTTGATGCCGATAAAGCAACATACGTCATATCCTAGCTTTTTGGTATTGACGATTACCTCAGTACCCTCGATGATGTCTGCCGCTTTCATTTTCTCGATACGAACGTGGATGGTCGCTGGGCTGACATTAAACTGTTTTGCCATTTCCGCGTAAGGCTTACGCGCATCCGCCATCAGAGT
Source organism: Vibrio sp. L85 (assembly GCF_963871815.1). NCBI lineage: Bacteria > Pseudomonadati > Pseudomonadota > Gammaproteobacteria > Vibrionales > Vibrionaceae > Vibrio > Vibrio sp. L85. The sequence goes on along the minus strand of NZ_CAWMYL010000193.1, from coordinate 135,535 downwards.
TTTGAGAATCGCGCGATCGAGATCGTCGAGTTTAGGCAAGCTCGCATTCATACAATTATTTCCGTTGGGTATGAGGTTTAAAGTTCATTTTATACTCACAGCGGACAGGATTCACAAGGTTTACGCAGGGATAACCGCGAGGTAGCTCTGAAGTCATGGAGTTGATGTGCCATTTTTTCTGTTTTGCATAGCGATCATGTTCAGTGCTGTCGCTGCGGCGCAAGAGCAAAAAGTCCTCGTTGTTCACTCTTACCACCAAGGTTTCTTCTGGACTGATTCTATCCAGCGTGGTTTCACCCAGCAGCTTGAGGGGCGACAGCTCGATACTCGCGTGTTGTATCTCGATTCCAAGCGCAGTCAAAGCCAGCACTTCTTCAGTCAGTTGGAATCACTTTACCGCACCAAACTGGGCGAAGAGCATTTCGACGCGATCGTTGTTAGTGATAACAATGCACTTGCTTTGATGCAGCGCTTATCTTCTGTCATTAAAGACACGCCGGTGATTTTCAGTGGCATCAACAACTATCATCCTTCACTGCATCAAGGGCTGAACGCGACAGGCGTGATTGAAGACGTCGATCTGTCCGCCAACCTCGCTTTAATTGAGCGTTTGCATCCGACCCACAAACAAATTCTTATCGTCAGTGACCACTCTGTTACTGGAGCGGCACTTCGTGCTCAGATCGAAGACTTTCTTGATAGTAACCCAGCATATCGCGACAAAATCCTTCATTTAGTGCCGGAAACGGTAGATGACTTAAAGCAACAAGTGTCGCAAATGAGCATCGACAACGTGGTGCTGTTTTGGACTTACTACCGCGATATTCACGGTAACGTTGCGACCGATAAAGACTGGCGTGATATCAACCAAGCCTCTAATGCGCCGCTGTTTATGGTGCACGATATTGGACTTGGGCATGGTGCAGTCGGCGGTGTGATTCAAACCGGTTATCGCCAAGGTTTTGAAGCTGCGAAGTTATTGGCGCAAGTGCTGGATAACCCACAGCAACTTTTACCTGCAATTGTGCGTGCAGAATCGGACATCAAACTCGACTATCAATCGGTTGTGCGTTGGGGTTTAGGCGCAGAACAAGAAGCCTCGTCGGTGTTCTTCAATAAGCCAGTGGAATTTACTGAGCGTTACGCCCGAGAAATCAAACTGTTTGGCAGTGTGCTGGTGGCGATGACCATCGTGATTATGCTGCTTAGTTACTACTTGCATCGCATTCGTCGCAGCGAAAGTATTGCTCGCGAGAGCCAGACGATTTTGGAATCGGTGTTTGACCAAAGCATGCAGTACATGGGCATTCTCGACCAACATGGTTTGCTTAAATCCGGTAACGATCGTCTGCAATCGTTACTCAATCATCAGGATATGCGTCTCGATCGTCCGCTTTGGCATCATAAAAACTGGAGCGAAGACGCACGCCAGCTGCTTGCCAATTACTTCCAGTCCAGCCATCGCCAAGTCTCCACTTTTGAAACGGAGATCTGGAGTAAAGAACATGGCGCTATGGTGCTGGAAGTGTCCCTCAAACCGTTTTCTCAGCAGGTGGCAAACCAAGAGCAATACTTGTTTGAAGCGCGTGACATTACCAGTCGTAAGGCGATGGAAGACAAGCTCTACCAACGTGAATCGAGTTTGCGTAACTACTACGAGCAGCAGCCGGTAATGATGGTGACGTTAGATAACAATAACCGCATTCAGGAAGTGAACCGTTTTGCTCAGCAGCTTTTGGGTTATCAACCGTTGGATATGCTCGGGCATCGTCTACGTGAGTTCTATTCAGACGAAAAAGCGCTGATTCCGCGCCAAGTGTTATTGCAACCGCAGCAAGTGATGCACGGTGTTTGGCGTCGCGAAATCGAATATCGTCATGCGGATGGTCATCGCGTTTGGGTGCGTGAAAACATTCGCCCATTAAGAGATTCCGACCAATTGCTGATCGTTGGTGAAGACATCACTGAGACCAAGAAGCTCGCCAAGCAGCTAGAGTACCAAGCACGCTATGACTTGCTGACTGACACCTACAACCGCAACTATTTCGAGCTAGAGTTGCAAACCGCACTGCGAGAAGTAGAAAGCCACCGTCGTGTGCATGCAATGTTGTACCTCGATCTCGACCAGCTAAAAGTGCTTAACGATACCGTGGGTCACGATGCGGGTGATGCGGCTATTCAGTTCTGTGCCAGCATGTTGGAAGAGGTACTGCCTTACAATGCAGTCTTGGCGCGCATGGGGGGTGATGAATTTGCTGTGTTGTTGAAAGATTGCGATGAGCACGGTGCGATTAATGTGGCGAAGCAGATTATCACGACCTTGAGCGAACAGCTTTTCCGTTGGGAAGACACGCAATTGTTTATGAGCTGCTCGGTGGGCATTCGTATTATCGACCACACCGCCGAAACGCCACAAATGGTTCACGCTCAAGCAGACTCCGCGTGTCATGTTGCCAAAGAGCAGGGGCGGAATCGCTACAACCTATTCAGCTTAGATAACGAAGAGCTGCAACGTCGCCAGTTAGAAATGCAGAGCGTTAATCTGGTGCACGAAGCGCTATCGAGTAAGCGTCTTGAACTGTTTGCTCAGCGCATTGTTAACTTGAGCGGTGAAGGCTCACCATTGTGCTTTGAGATTCTGGTACGTATTCGTGATGCACAGGGCAATTACTTGTCTCCTGGTGTTTTTATCCCAGCCTCTGAACGCTACAACATCGCGCACTGGATTGATAAACAAGTGATTACTCAAACCCTAGAATGGTTTGAAGCTCGCCCAGAGATAGTAGAAAAACTCGGACGCTGCGCGATCAACTTGTCCGGTCAGTCGATGGGGAATCAAGAGTTTATCGACTTCCTGCTAGAGCGTTTGCAGTCGTCCTCGATTCCTTGTGAGAAGATCTGTTTAGAAATTACCGAAACTGCAGCGATGAGCAATATCGACCAAGCGCTCGGCTTCTTCACTCGCGTACGCACGCTGGGCTGTTTGATTGCGTTGGACGATTTTGGTTCTGGCTTGTCTTCTTTCGGCTACTTAAAGCAACTTCCTGTCGATATCGTGAAAATTGATGGTCTTTTCGTGCGAGATATCAACGTAAACGAGATGGACCGTGTGATGGTGCGTTCAATCAACGACTTAGCCAAGCAGATGGGTAAGGTCACGGTGGCGGAATTTGTTGAGAATGACCAAGTCAGAGAGCTCCTGATCGAGCTTGGTGTCGACTATGGGCAAGGTTATGGCATTGGGCATCCTAAACCTTTGGCTGAGCTGGTCGACGAACTTCAACAGCTTTAACCATCCAGACGAACGTCATCTAACTTCTCCCCAACCTAGCAATTATAGGCGGGTTGGGTATACACTCAGCGCCAGTTAAACCGATTTTTACTGGAGCCTCCTTTTGCAACTGCAATTGATTTGTGAAGACCCATCTCAACAGTCTCACCTTGATGAACTCGCTGCGCGTTGGCAGCTTTCTCACACTGATGACAGTGACTTTGCCTTAGTCCTAACGACAGAGCGTTTAGAGCTGCGTAAAGCGGATGAGCCAAAGCTGGGTGCGATCTTTGTGGATTTGATTGGTGGTGCAGTAGGGCATCGTCGCAAGTTCGGTGGTGGTAAAGGTCAAGCAATCGCGAAAGCTGCGGGTTTGAACAAAGGCGCAACCCCAACCGTGCTTGATGGCACCGCGGGCTTAGGGCGCGATGCGTTCGTATTGGCGTCGTTGGGCTGTAAAGTCCAAATGGTTGAGCGTCACCCTGTAGTCGCAGCATTGTTGGATGACGGTTTGGCTCGTGCGAAACACGATCCAGAAATCGGCACTTGGGTATCAGAGCGCATGTCTTTGATTCACGCTTCTAGCCATGATGCGTTAGAACAATTGGCGCAAGATAAAGACTTCATTCAGCCAGATGTGGTTTATCTCGATCCGATGTACCCGCACCCTGAAAACAAAAAGAAATCGGCATTGGTGAAAAAAGAGATGCGCGTCTTCCAATCTTTGGTTGGTGCAGATCTTGATGCGGATGGTTTGTTGGCGCCGGCTATGGCATTGGCGAGTAAGCGTGTGGTGGTCAAGCGCCCTGATTACGCTAACTGGCTTGATGAACAAAAGCCGAGCATGGCAATCGAAACCAAAAAGAACCGTTTCGATGTGTATGTGAAGGCATCAATGGCGTAATTCGACTAGGGTCTATTGACCTTTTGAGCTGATTTTTGCAGCCGTTTGTGGATTCTTTATACAAGGCAGAGGCTTTGAAATGTAGTTGTCCTACCTGATAAGCCGATAACGCAGTAGAAAGGAGCCACAAACGCTGCCCGAAGGGTTCGGCTAAAAGCGTTTTACTCTTTGTTGAGAGGATTTTGCTTAGAATAACTAGGCTACAAACCTCTCGCCGCGATTAAAACGCTTTTATCTCGAACAAAATTTAACCGCAAAAGGTCAACAGACCCTAAACACCTGACGACACAAAACTTCTTCTCACAGCGCCTAATTTGGCGCTGTGTTTGTATCTGGTTTTTGCTCTGCTTATTGATACTTTTCTCTTGCTAATTCGGCACGCTGACTGTATATCTAACTAAGAATTATTATTATTTCACTTGTGTGATGCCGTAGAGTAAAACAGTCAAAATTGGGAAGCTGGAGTAGTAGCATGGCGAAACGTTTATGTAAGATGAGCCGCAAACAGATTGCTGAGAGTTTGGGTGATATTCACCGCCTGGTGGTAGCACCTAAGTTTGTCTGTCGCTCTTGTGCCCGTTCTTCTGCATCGAAAAACACCTTGTGTAAGCCTGCCGCGATTCCACCTCAAAAGTGCCAAGACAAACCGCTATCCGAGCAACAGGCTTGTGGTCTACTGGCGGAAGCACTGCCAACTCCATCTCTAACTCAAGATACCCCAATCATCATGGCGCCAGAACAAAGCGCAGAGAAAGCCGCGATCGTCAAACGTGTTGTGGAACGAGTGAAAGAGAAAAAACTAGCAGCAAAAGTCGCAGCCGTAACCTCAACCACTGAGCTAGAGGCGCCAGCTATGTTTGATTTATCAGATAAAAAAGCGCTGAAGAAGGCGAAGAAAGCGGTTAAGAAACATTACAAGCAGCAGAAGAAGTTGCTTAAGTTAGCTAAAAAGCAGCAAAAATTGCTCAAACGCCAGCGCAAGCTTGAAGCGCGAAATGCCAAACTAGAGGTGTTGCTACCAACGCTACCAAACACGTTGATGAGCACAAGCTCGCAGACCAAAGTGCATTAATCAAATCACATCAAAAAAACGCTCTCCAGTTGGAGAGCGTTTTTTATTGTCGAAATGTTTGTAGGATTAGCTGTGTTACTTGTTGGCGTAACTCATCTCTACGCGTTTTTTCACCCAAGTTTCGTTAATCCACAGTGATAGCATGATGATCGCACCACCAATGGCAAGTCGCGTCACATCGACATCGCGGTTCCAAATCACGATATTCACAATCAAACCAGCTGGGACGAGCGCGTTGTTCATTACCGCAAGTGCGCCAGCATTCACCATGGTTGCGCCTTTGTTCCACGCAAAGTAACCAAAGCCTGATGCAATCAAACCAAGGTAAGTCAGAATACCCCATTGTGTTGCTGTGGTTGGCATCTTGTCTAAGTTACCCATCAGAGCAAAGGCGACAGTCGCTACGCACAATGCACCCAAGTAGAAGTAGCCAAATACCGTGTGCTGCGGCAGTTCAACCGACTCGGTTTCCATAATGTATTTATAGCCGACCTGACCGATGGCAAAACACAGGTTCGCTCCTTGTACGACCAAAAAGCCCATCAAGAAGTTTTCATTGATGCCTGCAAACTTAATCCACGCCGCGCCCAGCACAGCAATTGCCGCCGTAACCAAATACCAAGGCGAGAATCGACCTTTCAAGAAATCATAAATCAAGGTGACGTAAATAGGGGTAAATACGGTAAACAGCAGTACTTCTGGTACAGAAAGGAGTAGGAAAGACTGGTAGTAGAAGCAATACATTAAGCCGAGTTGGAAGCCGCCCACGATCATCAATTTCGCGATCAGAGATTTGCTTACGCCACGGAATTTTAAGAAAGGAATGAAGACTAGGCTCGCCAACGCAACGCGCATAAAAACAGAGAACCAAGAGTCAACCTGACCGGCAAGGTAAACGCCGATCAGACTAAATGAGAATGCCCAAAGTAGGGTAACTGCGGATAGATAAGCCATGGATGAGAATCTTTATCAACAACAAATGTGCCCGCAGTCTAACCAAGTTTTAAGGTCACGCCAACGCAAATCAATCTTTTAGCGGTACGACCAGCATATCGACAGGTGAGCAGTTAATAAGCTGACGCGTCGACGAAAGAATCTTGCTCCAGAAATCTTGGTGATGACCACAAACCACCAAATCGATATTGTAGTCCTGAATGGTATCGCACAGCTCGTTACTCAAATCACCGCTACCGACTAACGTATGCGTGATTGGGTACTCTGCGTATTCTTCAAAATTCGCTAACTGTGTACGAGACGCTTCCATCGCTTGGTGTTGCGCCTCCGCCATGTTGATGTCGATAAGCCCGGTGTAAAGCTCGGCGTAATTCACATCGATATGAATGAAAGAGACTTTCGCATCCAGAGGTTTAGCCAGTGACACGGCTTTCTTAATCAACACTTTACTGTCGTCTGAGAGGTCGACTGCCACAAGTACGTGTTTGTAACTCATATTGCTATCTCCTTGATAAGGTCATAGTGTCAGATTAGCACTAAGTCTCAGATAATTTTGCTGAAGTGATCTCATATCAATATCGTAGGTACAAAGTGTTGCCACAGTAATCATGTTATAGTGGCGCAAAACGCATGCACATAAATAGGAGTTAACATGCTGTCTCAAACTATGGTTGAACAATTGAATGAGCAAATTAACCTAGAATTTTTCTCATCCAATCTATACTTACAAATGAGTGCTTGGTGTGAAGACAAAGGTTTTGAAGGTGCGGCTGAATTTTTACGCGCTCACGCCGTAGAAGAAATGGAGCACATGCAACGTCTTTTCACTTATGTAAGTGAAACTGGCTCAATGCCAATCCTAGGTGCGATTGAAGCACCTAAGCATGATTTTGCTAGCCTTGGCGATGTTTTCCGTGAAACCTACGAACATGAGCAAATGATCACGGAAAAGATCAATAAATTGGCGCATGTTGCATTTACAAGCCAAGACTACTCAACGTTTAACTTCCTACAGTGGTACGTGGCTGAACAGCACGAAGAAGAGAAGTTGTTTAAAGGGATTTTAGATAAGATCGAATTAGTTGGTGAAGACGGTAAAGCATTGTTCTTCATCGATAAAGATCTAGCACAAATGGCAAAAGAAGGTTCATCTTCAATTATGGGTGCTCCAGCTGCATAACGTGTTCCCGACGCGGTAAGCAGCGGGTTAAGGACGAAGCATTGATCGTCTTTATCTCTTGAGCATCGTTGAAGATGTAGGGAGGAAAAGATGATCAGTGGAGACACAATCTTATTTGCGCTAATGGTAGTAACGGGAGTAAACATGGTCCGTTATCTCACCGCTCTTCGTTCTTTAATTTACATCATGCGTGAAGCGCATCCTTTGCTTTATCAGCAAGTGGATGGCAATGGATTTTTCACCACCCATGGTAACGTCACCAAACAGGTGCGGTTATACCATTACATTAAGAGTAAAGAGTATCACCATCATCACGATGAGATCTTTACTGGCAAATGCGAAAGGGTGCGCGGGTTATTCATTTTATCGACCGCTTTACTTGGTGTGACCCTACTGGCTGCCTTCATTCTTTAAGCCAGTAAGCTGTGCTTGGAATTTAAGCGCTTTTCCCGCTCGACTTTTGTCGTTAGAATAGCGCCCGCAGAAAGCAAGGATGTGCATTACGCACATCCTTTTTTATTTTTGGATTTTGGACAAACCAATCTAAATAAGTAATTGAGCGTTACCTTGATGTGTGCAGCAGAAGCAGGCAAACGCGGACGCAGTGTGCTCGTGCTGGATCATGCGAAAAAGCCAGGACGTAAAATCCTTATCTCAGGTGGTGGTCGTTGTAACTTCACTAACTACGACGTCTCAGCGAGCAACTACTTATGCCAAAACCCACACTTCGTGAAATCGGCGTTGTCTCAATACACCAACTGGGACTTTATTTCGATGGTCAGCAAGCATGGCATCGAGTTTGAGGAGCGCGATCACGGACAGTTGTTCTGTGTTGATGCGTTTACTGCAAAAGACATCGTTAAGATGCTACTAGCAGAATGCGATATGCCAAACATCCAACAACGCTACCAATGTGATGTACATTCGATCGAGAAAACCGATGCGGGCTTCCGTCTGCATGCTGGTACTGAAAATATCGAATGTGAATCTTTGGTGGTAGCAACGGGTGGTCTGTCGATGCCTAAACTGGGCGCGACGCCATTCGGCTACAAGATTGCTGAGCAGTTCGAGCTTCCGGTGATTACGACTACAGCAGGTCTGGTGCCGTTTACGCTGCATAAAGAAGACAAAGAAGATTTCGCTGAACTATCGGGCATCGCGATCCCGGCAGAAATCACCGCGCAAGACGGCACCATGTTCAAAGAAGCGCTGCTGTTTACTCACCGTGGCTTGTCTGGTCCATCGGTGTTACAGATCTCTTCATTCTGGCGAGCGGGTCAAAAGGTGACGATTAACCTCGTACCAAACGACGACATCGCCGAACTGCTAGAACGCAGCCGCGAGAAGCACCCGAACCAATCTCTAAAGAACACGCTAGCAAAAGTGCTACCAAAGCGTTTGGTTGAAGTGCTGATTGAACGTAAAGAATTAGCAGACAAACCTCTTAAGCAGTTCAACCAGAAAGAGATGGCAACCATCGTTGAGCGTCTAGAAAACTGGGCAGTTGCACCAAACGGTACGGAAGGTTACCGCACGGCAGAAGTGACCCTCGGCGGCGTAGATACCGATCACCTGTCTTCAAAAACCATGGAATGTAAGAACATCAAAGGTTTGTACTTCATCGGTGAAGTGATGGACGTAACCGGCTGGTTAGGTGGCTATAACTTCCAATGGTGCTGGTCGAGCGGTTTTGTTGCTGGTCAGTGGGTGTAAGAAATAAGAAGCCTAGCTTAATTAGCTAGGCTTTTTTCTTTAAGGCTGAAGTGCCATTACCAGAATACGATGTATAGGATGACGGTGAGTGCGCAAACCAGACCGCCCCATTTTAAAGCCGCTTGAGATGGCGTCATATCTAAGGTTGTATTGGATTTAAACTCGACCCTCTCTTCTTTAAAAATCATGCCATAGACTGTCAGTATTGCGAGTACCGCGATTAGACAGTAAGACATGTTGTAGAGAAAGTGAATGTGAGGGTAGTTCGCTTGCATAAACGCGTAGATGATGGCGTTTGCAACAATACCAATCACACCAGCCCACTTGCCTGATGTTCTATTGATTAAGCCGTAGATAAATACCGCTAAAATACCCGTCGATACATAACCTTGGAATGACTGAATAAAGCCAAAGATTGATTTGAATTCAGCAAGCATCGGTGCGACGACACATCCAATTACTACGAACACGCCAATGCAAATACGTCCAAACTTAACATATTCACCTTGAGCTGCTGTTGGACGGATATAGCGTTGATAAACGTCCATTGTGAGCAATGTTGAAGCGGCATTAAGGACTGCTGCAAGGGATGAGATAATTGCTCCCATCAAAGCTGCGATTACGAAACCGAGAACACCCGTATTTTTGGGGATCAACTTAGTGATGAGTAGCCCCATCGCAGAGTCATATTTATATGGGTTGATCGCTTCTTTTACTACGTTTCCCTCTCCTAAACGAGCGACTACTTGTTGGTTATGTTCTAGGATTTCTTCAGCTTTGTTAGGGTGAGAGTTAGCGTATTTACTATCAAGAATAAATACCTTGTTGGTATCGATGTCAGAGACAGCCTGCTCATAACTAGAGAATACACTGCCGCCAGCGTCTAGGTTGGCACTTGCTTCCATATCCGAAGAGAAAAGGTTGAAAGCGATGATGCCTGGTATAACGATAATAAATGGGATGATCAGTTTTAAACCAGCAGCTAAAACTAAACCTTTTTGTCCATCACCAAGAGAAGCGGAACCCAAGATTCTTTGGGTAATGTATTGGTTTAAACCCCAGTAGTAAAAGTTTGGAATCCAGATACCTAGCAGTAATACTGGCCATGGCATTGCTGGTGTATCCATGTGCATTGATTCACTGTTTAGTGCATTGAATTTGGTCAGAACACCAGCATCAGAATTGATGTGGGCTGCATTCCCTGTTGAAGAAACTAATTGAGACACATCAACTGCACCAAGAGCATCAAACGCGAAATAGGTAATGATCGCTCCGCCCACAATAAGAGCAGTGCCTTGTAATAAGTCCGCCCAAGCACACGCTTTTAGACCACCAAAGGCTACATAGAGTGCAGCCATCCCACCTAGGATCCAGCATGCAAAGGGTAAAGAGACAAAATAGCCGAATTCAGCAAACAGCTTTGTCATCGTTATCGCACCAGCATAAATCACCCCAACTAAGCTAACTCCCACAAGAATTAGAATCATTGATAAAGTCATCGCTAAGCGCGCCCAGTGGTTGTAACGAACTTCTAAAAACTCGGGAATTGTTGTTATGCCGGTTTTAAGGAAATAAGGAAGTAAAACGAAGGCAACGACAACAAGTGTAATTGCAGCGATCCACTCCCAACTTGCTACGGAAAGCCCTTCTAATCCAGCACCTTGCCCGGACATACCTACAAATTGTTCTGCAGAAATATTGGCAGCGATCAGTGAGAAACCAATCAACCACCAACTCAGACCTCGACCTGCAAGAAAATAATCAGCAGCACCGTTATCCGAGTTTGCTCCATTGGTAGCGGGCTTACTTTTTATCATGCCGACGCCAATGACGGCGATCATGAATGCCAGTGCTACAGTTATATCGAGAATACCCATTTTCTATAGACCTTTTGTTTCATTAATTTGTGGAAACGATTTCACCTATAAGTATGTAATCCTTGTGATTATTATTATTTTCAACGTAGAGTCGTCTGTTATTGTTTTGTTTTATGGTGGTATCGTTTACACAAGAATCTATTTTTTTATAAAACGTATTACGAGGTAAAAACGTATTAGCTGTGATTTTGATCACTTGTCATGGGGGGCTTATGTGATCGTGTCAGGCAAGTTAAATAATTGATTGTGATGAATAATGAGAACTTATTTTGTGCGTAAGAGAAACAACGCAGATAGGCAATATACGGTGACAGAATAGGGGGGATAAGGACAAAAACCGAGCCAGTGCTCGGTCTTTTTATTTAAACAACTTCTCTGCGCGAACTGGGGCGCTGAAGCGGAAGCCTTGTCCGTAGATGCAGCCGCGCTCGAATAGGTATTGAGCTTGCTCGTCGGTTTCGATGCCCTCGGCGACCACTTTCAATGACAGGGTTTGTCCCATCGCGATGATGGCATTCACGATCGCATTGCTGTCGGTATTGCTTGGAACATCGCTTACGAAAGAGCGGTCGATCTTCAACTTATTGATTGGTAGACCTTTGAGGTAAGACAGTGACGAGTAACCGGTACCAAAGTCATCAAGGGAAATCTCAATGCCGAGCTCGCGCAGCAAGTTGAGTGAGGCGATGGCTTGTTGTGGGTCAATCAGCAAGAAGCTTTCGGTGATTTCTAGCTCTAGACGTTGCGCCGGGAATTCAGTCTCTTTTAGAATCACCCCAAGTTTACTGATGAAGTCCGATTGTTGCAGCTGAAGAGCCGATACGTTTACCGCGAGCTTGCCAAATTCAATGCCGTTATCTAACCATGCGCGACCTTGCAAACAAGCTTGCTCCAAGACCCATTTACCAATGCTTTGAATCAAGCCCGTTTTCTCTGCAATCGGGATAAAGTCCGCTGGAGAAATCATCCCAAGATCGGGATGTTGCCAGCGTAGCAGAGCTTCTACGCCCACCAGTTCGTTGGCGCTTAAGTTGTATTGCGGTTGGTAAGCTAAATGAAGTTGGTTCTTCTCAATCGCTTCATGCAGAGCAGACTGCATACGCACGTGAGACACGGATTTATCGGTCAAATCCGGTGAGTAGAATGCGTAGCCGTTACGACCGTTTTTCTTCGCCAAGTACATGGCTGTATCGGCGTTCTTGAGTAAGGTTTCGCTGTCTTGTCCGTCTTGAGGATAACGAGCCACGCCCACGCTGGTGGAGATGCGCAGAGACTCGTTCTTACTGACTTCAAAAGGACGGTTGAACAGGCAGAGTATGTCCTCAATGGTGTCGATCAGCTGCGAATCCGATTCGATATTCGGCAATATGATGACAAACTCATCGCCACCGATACGTGCCACATGAGCGCGTAAGTGCAGTACATCTTGCAGACGTTCAGCGAGTTTAGTCAGCAGTTGGTCACCACAGAAGTGCCCCATGCTGTCGTTGATGTGCTTGAAGTGGTCGATATCGAGGAACAGAGTCGCAAAGGCGTGTTGATGCTTCTGACCATTCTCAATGTGCTGTTCTAGCAAGCTGATCAAATGAGTACGGTTAGGAAGGTTGGTCAATGGATCGTAAAACGCCATGCGTTGCAGCTTTTCTTCATGCGCTTTACGTACCGAGATGTCTTCAAACACACAAATGTAGTTGATCAGATGGTTTTTATCGTCCATCACCGCACTGATGGTGGCGAGCTGTGGGTAAATGCTGCCATCTTTTTTACGGTTGATGAACTCGCCTTTCCATTGACCTTTGCTTTCTAGCTGACGCCACAACTGTTGATAAAATTCGCGGTCGTGATGCCCAGAGCGCAAGATATTTGGGTTCTTACCGATCACTTCTTCTGCTTCGTAACCAGTGATGTGGGTGAAGGCACTGTTTACATCAAGAATGTTGGCTTTGCGGTCGGTGATCACCATCCCTTCGTGGGAGTTATCGAAGATTTTCGATGCCAATGACAACTGAGTCTCCACCATTTTTCGGCGAGTGACGTTGCGTGTCATACCCAAAATACCAATTAGCTCTCCGGTTTGATTGCGGATTGGCGATTTGATGGTTTCCAGCCAAGTCGGATTGTTGTTGTCATCAATTATGGTGCACTCTTCCACCGTGTTTTGGCTGCCCGTGGCGATCACCAACTGGTCGGTATCAATGAACTTCTTCGCTCGACGGCTGCTGAATAACTCGAAGTCATTCTTGCCGACAATTTCACTGCCCGTCATTTGCCAAGAGTCTTCAACGCTGCGGTTGGTCATCGCGTAGCGACCATCGGTGCTTTTTATCCACGTGTGGTCTTCTAAGCAATCAATGAATTCTTGCAGGGATGGCAGTAAGTCTGGCAATTGAACATCGTGACGCTGCTGCTCTTTATGATAAGTCTGAGCAACATCAAAGCCGACGCGTCCTGCCAATGCGCTTAACCATCCAGAAATGACCGTACCTTGTTCGGTTGGATGAACCAATGCGAAGGCAGCAAACAGCTCACCGCTCGGCAACCATATCGGGCAGTAACTCAAGGTTTGGTTTTGAAAGGGCGTTTGCTCAACAACAAGCTGAGGATAGATAAAGTGCTCAGTGGCTGGATCGAGAATCGCGACTATTTCACGATGATGTTGCGGCGATGTCGCCACCTCACTCAAGCGCCATTGGCGAGTGTAGCTGAAAGTATAAAGCTGACCGTGCGCCTGTGTGGCATCACAGCATTGTTGCAAAGCCTGTTTCCAGTCTGTCATCAATGTAGGGGAGATAGCGAAGCGAAACATAGTTAATAAAGCATCCTGAGCGCCCTTGGATTTATGTTGTTAACATCTAATTAGACGTTCATATCGGGCTTTGGCTATATCGTATCCAAAGCCCGAACAAATCCAAGCAAGGAACACTTCATTAATCGAGTAAACTGTTAGCTAGCTCTCTTTTTTATAAATCGCGTCTCATTTTTGCAATGGTTTCGGACGTCATCATTGAGCGGTGTTCGCCTGTTTTTGCTTTTTGCCGAACTTCACTTGTTGAATCACCAAGCCGCTGATGATCAGCACTAAGCCAATCAAAGTGGATGGGTGAATCTCTTCACCAATGATGGTGGCAAGCAGCATGAGCGAGATGAATGGTGAAGCGAAAATCAGGTTGCTGATGCGTGCGGTGTTCTCGGTGAGCTTGAGTGCCGTTAGCCACAACACGAAGGTTACGCCCATCTCAAACAGACCAACATAAGTCACTGCCGCCCAACCTTTCGCGGTGATTTGGCTCCAGTCAGCGCCTTCATAAATGCTTAAGCCAATCGCAAATGGAATTGCAACCAGAAAGCCCAATAGCACGCCCACCACAGGGTCGGCTTTGTTTTTCGTGTTGAGAATCCAGTAACTTGCCCACAGCAATGTTGAAAGTAGCGCTAATCCCACACCAAGCGGACTTTCGAATTCCATTCCCAACACGTTACCTTTAGTGGCAATTACGATGACACCCAAGTAACTAAAGCCGCAAGCAATCCAGTCTTTATTGCGGATCTTCTGCCCCAAGAAAACCGCCGCCATCAAGGTGAGCGTGATCGCCCAACTGTAGTTGATCGCCTGCGCTTGGGAGGCTGGCAATAAGTCGTATGCTTTAAACAAGATGAGGTAGTACGCCAGTGGGTTAATCAATCCGAGCAGTAAGTAGTACCAAGGATTGGCAAGAAACGTTGAACTGAGCTGATTCAACTTGCCTTGCACGCCACATACCACGATGAGCGCAATAGCCGAGACAATACTCGCCATGGTCAGCATCTGAATCGGTGAGAATTCCGCCAAAGTCAATTTAAATGCGGTCGCTACTGTTGACCAAAGTAATACCGCTGATAGCCCAAATCCTAGGGCGCGACGCTCGTTCATGATGCCTCTGTGTGATGATGTACCGCTCATCGCTGTTGGTTTGAGCAGGTGTGAGTATGTTGTACGGAGCGCCTAGTGTATGCGAGGATTTTTCATCCAACAAACTGGACATTTATCCAGTATGTAAATACCATTATTAAAGATAAAAAACACAGGCTAACTCGCTATTATGCAATGGATTCTTGAGCATCAATCTCTCATTCTGTCTTCTCTTTTTACCGCGACCATCAGCGGTGTTGCAGTGGGTTGGTGGGTTAAACAACGCTTTGCCACGCAAACTCAATTGCTCGAACAGCAGCTCTCATCTGAAAAACAGCTTCATCAACAACAACTTGAACAGGTGAAGCAAAGCCTCGCCGAAGCACAGCAAGAATTGGATGAGCTTGATGATGAGCGAGATAAAGCGGCTTTCGAGGTGCGCCAAACTCACGGTAAATTGATGGCGGCGATGGAAAAGCTGCGTTACTTCGAAGCAGTGAAGCAAGAGCGTCAGCAGTATTTTGATGAGCTAGGGCAGATGCGAGAGCACAAATCGCGTCTTGAAACCCAGCTTGGTGAGCAGCAAGCGCGCCACGAGCAAATCAACCAAGCCAATGCAGAAAAGCTGCAGATTCTTGAGCAAGCAGAAGTACGTTTGAAGCAGCAATTTGAACACTTAGCGAATCAGTTGTTCGAAGAGAAAACCGCCAAAGTCGACATGCAAAACCGTCAGAGCTTGGAAGGTTTGCTGTCTCCACTCAAAGAGCAGCTGGAAGGGTTCAAAAAACAAGTTAACGACAGTTTTAGCCAAGAAGCCAAAGAGCGTCACACCTTGGTGCATGAGTTGAAGAACCTGCAACGCTTGAATGAACACATGACCCGAGAAGCGGTCAATCTGACTCAAGCGCTGAAAGGTGACAACAAACAGCAGGGTAACTGGGGTGAAGTGGTTCTGGCTCGTGTCTTGGCAGAATCTGGTTTGCGTGAAGGGCATGAGTACCAAACTCAGGTGAGCTTGCAAAACGAAGCTGGCAAACGCTATCAACCGGATGTGATTGTTCACTTACCGCAAAACAAGCAAGTGGTGGTCGATTCGAAAATGGCGCTGGTGGCGTACGAGCGCTACTTCAACGCAGAGAACGACATTCAACGAGAGCGGGCGCTGAGCGATCACTTAGCCGCGCTGCGCGCGCACATCAAAGGCTTGAGCCTTAAAGATTACCATCAGTTAAAAGGCATTCAGAGCTTAGATTATGTGTTGATGTTTATTCCGGTGGAGCCTGCATTCCAAGTTGCGATTCAAGCCGACCCAAGTTTGGTTAAAGATGCGATGGAGCAAAACATTATTTTGGTCAGCCCTACCACTTTGCTGGTGGCGCTACGTACGATAGATAACTTGTGGCGTAACGAGCGCCAAAACGAAAACGCCCAATTGATCGCGGAACGAGCGGCGAAGCTGTACGACAAACTACGCTTGTTCATTGATGACATGGAAGGACTGGGCGGCGCATTAGACAAAGCCAACCAAACGTACCAAGGGGCGATGAATAAACTGGCAACAGGGCGTGGCAACGTGATTCGTCAGGCGGAAAGCTTCAAGCAATTAGGAGTGGAGGTAAAACGTCCAATTTCGCCAGATCTTGCTCAGTTGGCGCAGAGTGAGTCATTTTCGGAAAATGCTTCTTTAGTAGAAAGACATCCGGCTGAGGATAAAGTAAACTAATCGCCCGCAGTACAGTGGGCGACCCTATTTGTTATCAACCGCCCCGTAGTGAGAAAGTGCTGCCCAAGAGGAATCAGAATGACGGACACAAGTGTGCAATCAAATACAGCGTTAGATAACGACACTACCCACTTTGGTTTTACCACAGTGGCAAAAGACGAAAAAGTGACCAAAGTTGCCGAAGTTTTCCACTCAGTGGCAGCAAAATACGATATCATGAATGACTTGATGTCAGGTGGCGTTCATCGCCTTTGGAAGCGTTTTACTATTGATTGCAGTGGCGCTCGTCCGGGACAACGTGTTCTTGACCTAGGTGGTGGTACTGGCGATTTAACGGCGAAATTCTCGCGCATTGTTGGCGACCAAGGTCACGTGATCCTAGCGGACATCAACAACTCAATGCTGAATGTGGGTCGTGACAAACTACGCGACAACGGCATTGTTGGCAACGTGCATTACGTTCAAGCGAACGCAGAAGAACTGCCGTTCCCAGATGATTACTTTGACGTAATTACTATCAGCTTCTGTCTACGTAACGTCACCGATAAAGACAAAGCGCTGCGCTCTATGTTCCGCGTGTTGAAGCCTGGTGGTCGTTTGTTGGTACTTGAGTTCTCAAAACCAATCCTAGAGCCACTATCAAAAGTGTACGACGCATACTCATTCCACCTATTGCCCAAAATGGGTGAACTAGTAGCGAACGACGCAGACAGCTACCGTTACCTGGCTGAATCTATCCGCATGCACCCAGATCAAGACACGCTGGAAGGCATGATGAAAGAAGCGGGCTTCGAAAACACCAAATACTACAACCTAACGGGTGGTATTGTGGCGCTGCACCGCGGCTACAAATTCTAAGGATAAGCGGTATGCCATTTGAACCTCTTATCACTGCCGTTATTGAAACGACATTAAATACGCTGATTAAAGACGATCCTGAATTGGGTCGTCGTTTGTCACGTCTTAAAGGTCAGGTGATTCAAATTCACCTGAAAGAGATCAATAAGACGCTGACGTTCATCTTCAGCCAGCAAATCGATGTCTTGGGCAATTACGAAGGTCAGCCAGATTGTTATCTGTCGCTGAATCTAAGCGTGCTGCCTGAGTTGCGCGATCAAGCCAATATCACTCGCCTTATCAAGCAAGATAAACTTGAACTTGAAGGTGACATCCAATTGGCACAGAAATTCTCTCAATTGATGGTGGATTGCAAACCTGATATCGAAGAGTGGCTGTCTCGCGTGACAGGTGATGTTGTGGCTCATACTTTTGTGCAAGGTACCAAGAACGTCGGCGGTTTCTTTGCCTCTCAAGCAGAGAAACACCAACGTCATCTTGCTCAAGTGGTAACAGAAGAGTGGAAACTGGCGCCAGCACCGCTAGAAATTGCCCACTTCTGCGACCAAGTAGACGACGTTCGCAGCCAAGCCTCTCGCGTTGAAGCGCGTCTAAACGCATTACTAAACAAGTTCGATTCGGATAAGCCTGCGCTGGAGAACTCATGACGCCAGCAGAAATAAAGCGCTTATACCACATCATTAAAGTTCAGCTGGAATACGGCTTGGATGAGTTGTTGCCCGATCATCAACTGACCAAAGCGCCGCTTTTGATGCGCAAAAGCTTATTCTGGATGAAGAACAAGCACCCAGAAAAGCCGCTGGGTGAACGCCTTCGTCTCGCTCTGCAAGAACTTGGTCCGGTTTGGATTAAGTTCGGTCAGATGATGTCGACTCGTCGCGACCTTTTCCCTCCGCATATCGCTGATCCTCTTGCACTTTTGCAAGACCAAGTTGCGCCATTTGATGGGCAGTTAGCGAAAGAACAAATGGAACTCGCTCTGGGCGGTCCATTAGAAAACTGGTTTACTGAATTTGATATCAAACCGTTAGCGTCTGCGTCGATTGCTCAGGTACATACCGCGCGATTAAAAGACACTAACCAAGAAGTGGTATTAAAGGTCATCCGTCCAGATATTCGTCCGGTCATTGATTCAGATCTAAAACTGATGCACCGAATGGCGCGTATAGTCGCCGGAGCGATGCCTGAAGCACGTCGTTTGAAACCAGTTGAAGTGGTTCGCGAGTACGAAAAAACCTTACTTGATGAACTCGATTTGCGTCGTGAAGCGGCGAACGCGATTCAACTGCGTCGCAACTTCGAAGGCAGTGAAGAGCTTTACGTACCAGAAGTTTTTCCTGACTTTAGTAATGAAACTGTCATGGTTTCTGAGCGAATATATGGCATCCAAGTCTCTGATATTGAAGGCTTGGAAGCGAATGGCATCAATATGAAATTGCTTGCGGAACGCGGTGTGAGTGTGTTCTTCACTCAGGTGTTTCGAGACAGCTTTTTCCATGCCGACATGCACCCGGGCAACGTGTTCGTTAAACCGGAGCATCCAGAGAATCCGATGTGGATTGGGCTGGATTGCGGGATCGTTGGTACACTTAATAGTGAAGACAAACGCTATCTGGCGGAAAACTTCCTCGCTTTCTTCAATCGTGACTACCGCCGCGTAGCGGAATTGCACGTTGATTCGGGGTGGGTACCTGCCGATACCAATGTCGATGAATTTGAATTTGCGATTCGCATTGTGTGTGAGCCAATCTTTGCTAAACCACTGTGTGAAATCTCTTTCGGTCACGTACTGTTGAACCTGTTCAACACTGCGCGTCGATTCAATATGGAAGTGCAGCCGCAGCTTGTATTGTTACAAAAAACGCTGTTGTACGTCGAAGGACTGGGTCGCCAGTTGTACCCGCAACTTGATTTGTGGGAGACCGCGAAACCTTTCCTTGAAGAATGGATGATGAACCAAGTCGGTCCGCAAGCTTTAGTGAATGCCATTAAAGACCGTGCGCCGTTTTGGGCAGAGAAGTTACCGGAACTGCCGGAGCTGCTTTACGATAGCCTTAAACAAGGCAAAGCCATGAATCAACGCATGGATCAGCTTTATCAGGGTTACCGTCACAGCAAGCGTCAGCAGGCGACAGGAAAGTTTTTATTTGGCGTTGGAGCCACTTTAGTCGTATGCTCGGCAATATTGGTGGATAACGCTTATGAGCAGCTATCGATCGCTAGCGGTATCGCAGGGGTCACATTTTGGTTGCTTAGTTGGCGAGCTTATCGTCGATAGACGTTAAACTCTTGAAATAATTTTGTTTAAAGACCCGAGGTAAAAAGAATGGGTGGTATCAGTGTTTGGCAACTTCTAATCATTGCTGTAATTGTTGTATTGCTATTCGGAACTAAGAAACTACGCGGTATCGGTGGCGATCTGGGTGGTGCCGTTAAGGGCTTCAAAAAAGCAATGAGCGAAGATGAGCCTGCGAAGAAAGACGACAAAGACGCAGACTTCGAGCCAAAAAGTCTAGAAGAGCAGCAAAAGAAAGAAGCAGCTCCTGAATCGAAAAAAGACAAAGAGCAGGCGTAAAACGTGTTTGATATCGGTTTTTGGGAACTGGTATTAATATCTGTTGTTGGTCTGGTTGTTCTTGGTCCAGAGCGTTTGCCACATGCCATCCGCAGTGTCTCTCGTTTTGTCGGAGCAGCGAAGAGTATGGCAAATAGCGTCAAAGACGAGTTGTCACACGAGCTGAAAGTTCAAGAACTGCAAGAAAACTTGCGCAAAGCTGAGCAAATGGGGATGGATGATCTGTCTCCTGAGCTGAAATCTTCGGTCGAAGAATTGAAGAAAGCGGCGCAATCTGTAAACCGCCCTTACGCGGAACCAACCAAATCAGAAGCGGAGCCTAAACAAGAGGCACCTGCGACTGAAACCGTTGAGAAAGCGGAAGAGATTAAGGTTACAGCGGCAGATAAGAAAGCCGAATAGTCTCATTAGGAGGAGCTACTAGTGATTGGTAGCTCCTTTTTGATCAGGTTTTAAAAAAGAGGTTTGCCATGTCTACCGTCGAGCAGACACAACCTTTAATTAGTCATTTATTAGAACTTCGCAACCGACTGCTCAAAGCCATTGCTGCAGTATTGGTGGTGTTTGTTGGACTAATTTACTTCTCTAACCACATCTACGAGTTTGTTTCAGCGCCTTTGGTAGAACGCCTACCTGAAGGTGCAACGATGATCGCAACCGATGTGGCTTCACCGTTTTTCACACCTTTGAAGCTAACCTTGATTGCTTCGGTGTTTATTGCGGTGCCGTTTATCTTGTACCAAGTATGGGCCTTTGTAGCGCCAGGTTTGTACAAGCATGAACGTCGATTGATCATGCCATTGCTGTTCTCTAGCTCACTGTTGTTCTACTGCGGTGTTGCCTTTGCTTACTTCGTGGTATTCCCACTGGTGTTTGGCTTCTTTACCGCTATCTCTCTTGGTGGGGTAGAGTTCGCAACCGACATCTCAAGTTACCTCGACTTTGTGCTGGCGCTGTTTATGGCGTTTGGTATCGCGTTTGAAGTACCTGTGGCGATCATTTTGCTATGTTGGACTGGCGCAACCACACCACAAGATCTGAAAGAGAAGCGTCCATACATCATCGTGTGTGCATTTATTGTCGGTATGTTACTTACGCCGCCGGATATGATTTCTCAGACCCTACTGGCAATCCCTATGTGTTTGCTGTTTGAGGTGGGTTTGTTCTTCGCGCGTTTCTACACACGTAAAGATGAAGAAGAGCAAGTGGAAGAGTAAAGTCACTCCAACTCCACCATTCAGTATTAAAAAAGCGGCTCATGGAGCCGCTTTTTGGTATCTACAGTTTATCGAAGTTTGATTTCGTGACCGCATTTAGAGCAGACATATACTTCTTTAATTCCAATCAATTTTTGAAACCAACTGCGTTGTTGACGTTGTAAATACACTCCGTGATTACACATTGCGAATCCTATCTTTTTTATTTTATAAGCCGGCGGGTATTTTATGTGAAATCATGTACATAATTCAATGGGACTAACTATATAGTTAAGAGTACAACTATATGATTATGAAATAATTGGTTTGTAGCACTAAACCTTTAAATCGCCGCCGCGTCTACAAACCAAGTCAGTCTCGCTGAACCTAGCATCTCGAGGTTACTTGGGTATACCAAGACTATGTAATTTTGCGGATGTATCCGCACCTTGAGCAGATGTATACCTCTTTGATGCCCATTAGTTTTTGCAATAGGGTGCGTTTTTGACGCTGTAAGTAAATACCGTGCTGGCAAGTGTTCATGAGCAGCCCATATCATTGAACATATGGGCAATAGTTTAGGGAGAGAAGCGCTTATATCTCAATAGCATGTTACTTATATATTTAATGTTAATTTATTGAATTATAAGGAAATGTTTGGTTTTAATTTATGTAAGTACTTACATCACTTCAGGCTAAACAACTCTTCTGCGTTTTTGGTCGTCAGAGCATCAATCGCTTCAAGGCTTTCTCCGCGTAGTTCCGCCACGCGCGCCGCCACTAAAGAAGTGTAAGCTGGTTCGTTACGTTTCCCGCGATGTGGAACAGGGGCAAGGTAGGGGCAGTCTGTTTCTAGAATTACCCAGTTCATATCCAAATGCGGGATGACCTTATCCATACCGCCGTTTTTGAAGGTTGATACTCCGCCCAGACCTAAGTGGAACCCAAGCTCGTTGATTGCCTGTGCTTCTTCTACGCTGCCACCAAAACAATGGAATACACCACGCAAGCGACCATCTTGTTCTTGACGAAGTAAGGTCAGTGTTTCTTCAATTGAATCACGAGTGTGGATAACGACAGGCAAATCCATCTCTTTAGCCCAGTTTAACTGAGTCACAAACGCCATCTCCTGCTCTGCTCGGAAGGTTTTATCCCAGTACAGATCGATACCGATTTCACCCACTGCAATAAAGTTATGCTTTTCAAACCAGTCACGAATGATTGCCAGTGTTTGCTCAACATTGCCATCGACGTAACATGGATGCAGCCCCATCATTGAACGGCAAATCTCAGGATAAGCCGCTTCGGTTTTTAGCATCGGCTCAATAGACTCAAGATCGATGTTCGGCAGCAGAATTTTATCAATGCCTTGTTCTAAAGCGCGCTTCACCACCTCGTCGCGGTCGTTATCAAATTCGCTAGCGTAAATATGAGCGTGAGTATCGATCATGGTTGGTCTCTATGGTTTATCGGTGTATGGAATTAGTGAGAAGTATACTTGAGTGTGAGTACGGGGTCATTTTCGGTTTTTTTCATGCCGTTTTTCCATATTGCTGCTCGCAAGGTGTATCAAGAGTGATATGATTTTGCCACCAGATGATTTGATCATCGTAACCTTCCAGACAAGGAGAAAGTGGTGTCTGTATCAATTCAAGGTCCATTCCCTGCACGCCGTATGCGTCGTATGCGTAAGCACGATTTTAGTCGTCGTTTGATGGCTGAAAACCAAGTTTCAGTAAACGATTTGATTTACCCAATGTTCATTCTGATGGGTAAAGATCGTCGTGAAAGTGTTGAATCGATGCCGGGTGTAGAACGTTTGTCGATTGATTTAATGCTAGAAGAAGCACAATACCTAGCAAACCTAGGCGTACCAGCAATCGCGCTTTTCCCTGTCGTAAACCAAGACGCTAAAAGCTTATGTGCTGCTGAAGCTTACAACCCTGAAGGTTTGGTTCAGCGCGCAGTACGTGCATTAAAAGAGCACGTGCCTCAAATCGGTGTGATCACAGACGTGGCACTTGACCCGTTCACTACTCACGGTCAAGACGGCATCATCGATGAAGATGGCTATGTGATGAATGATGAGACAACCAAAGTACTTGTAAAACAAGCGCTGTCTCACGCAGAAGCGGGCGCAGACGTGGTTGCACCATCAGACATGATGGATGGTCGTATCGGTAAAATCCGTGAAGCACTAGAAGAAGCGGGTCACATCCATACTCAAATCATGGCTTACTCTGCGAAGTACGCATCAAATTACTACGGTCCATTCCGTGATGCAGTTGGTTCATCAGCGAACCTAAAAGGTGGCAACAAGAAAAACTACCAAATGGACCCTGCGAATACGGATGAAGCGCTACATGAAGTGGCTCTTGATATCAATGAAGGCGCTGACATGGTGATGGTTAAGCCAGGTATGCCTTACCTTGATGTGGTTCGTCGTGTTAAGACTGAGCTTCAAGTTCCAACGTTCGCTTACCAAGTTTCTGGTGAGTACGCGATGCATAAAGCAGCCATCATGAATGGTTGGCTAAAAGAGCGCGAGACCGTGATGGAATCTCTGCTTTGCTTCAAACGTGCAGGCGCGGATGGCATCCTGACTTACTTCGCGAAAGATGTAGCAGAGTGGTTAGCGGAAGAAAATGCACAAGCTGCAGAGCACCTAGTAAAGACTCAAGAAGCGACAGACGAGTAATTATCGCTCAATGAGAAAAACCAGACCGACAATTGTTGTCGGTCTGAATATACCCAAGTACCCTCAAGACGGAATACACACGGCTTGAAGTTACTTGGGTATATTTATTTCTGGAGAGTAAGACAATGACAATGCTGATTCGTGAAGGCACGCTGGAAGAAGCGATCCAAGTGGTGGCTCGTGTTACTGAGTTTGCACGTGGTGAGACGGTTGAATCCATGGCGGAGCGTCTTGGGGATAAAAAAAGCTTAATCTTAGTCGCTGAGAAAGCAGGAGCTATCCTTGGCTTTAAAATCGGCTATGAGTTAGATGATTACACCTTTTACAGCTGGTTTGGTGGCGTTGCGCCAGAAGCGCGCAATGAGGGTGTGGCTCAGATGTTATTGGAAGCGCAAGAAGAATGGGTCGCAGAGCAGGGCTACAAAACGTTAAAAGTGAAATCACGCAATCAATTTCCTGCCATGCTTCGTTTGTTGCTAAGAAACGACTATATCATTGAAAAATTTGAAGAAAAAACCAACTTGCGTGAGTCTCGAGTCCACTTCATTAAGGCGCTATAAAAAATAAATGAGATTTTTTCTCATTTAGGTATTGACTGTTAAATGAGAATCATTATTATTAAACCTGTCTTAGGGAATGAGGAAAGTTCACAAGGACGTTGAGTTGCTAATTAACTGAGTGTTGAGAAGGTAATGAAACATTTTCCCCAGAACTTGCACGAATTCTTTTTGACACGACATTGCTCACATTGCTTCCAGTGTAATTTATAGCTTCTTGGTTAAGCTGCCATATAAATGGAAATAGCTTCACCACTTCTGCTAGGCGACCCAATTGGGTCGCTTTTTTCTTTTCTGAGATTTCTAATTGACGCCTCTATTGGCAACTTTTCCACATGTCATGATCATTTTAGGATCGTTGATCTTCTCGCCTGTTGGTATTTATTTTTATTAAAAACAATATCTTACGTTGGTGTTTTGTTGGTTTTATTTCCGTTGGATAACCAGTGGATAATTTCTATAAACAGAGTTATCCACAAGAAGGTGCAAATTTCGTGAATAACATCGGAAAATTTCCGCGACCTTGATCGAGCGAACAAGATAGATTCGGATCAGCAGTCATGGCATTCTAAGCAGATCTATTAAGTACTGATTTGGATACAGACAATTATGGCAAGTATTCCTGAAAATCCGTTGATTCTGATCGACGGCTCTTCTTACCTATATCGCGCTTTTCACGCTTACCCAGGCACGATGAGTAACGGTGAAATCCCAACTAACGCAGTTTACGGTGTAGTGAACATGTTGCGCAGCATGATGCGTCAGTTTGCTTCTGATCGTATCGCAGTGGTTTTCGATGCGAAGGGTAAAACCTTCCGTGACGATATGTACCCGGAATACAAAGCGAATCGTCCACCAATGCCGGACGATCTTCGTTGCCAGATTGAACCTCTGCATAACGTTATTCGTGCGATGGGTCTGCCATTGATCTGTATTCCAGGCGTAGAAGCCGATGACGTGATTGGTACTCTGGCTTATCAAGCATCGCAACAAGGCATGCCTGTTTTGATCAGTACTGGCGATAAAGATATGGCGCAGTTGGTGGATGACAACGTTACCTTGATCAACACCATGACAAACGTTGTGATGGATCGTGAAGGTGTGGTTGAGAAGTTTGGTATCCCACCAGAATTGATCATCGATTACCTAGCGTTGATGGGCGATAAAGTTGATAACATTCCTGGCGTTCCGGGTGTGGGTGATAAAACAGCAACTGCTTTGCTACAAGGCATTGGCGGTCTGACAAAGCTGTATGAAAACCTCGACGATATTGCAGCGCTTGGCTTTCGTGGTTCAAAAACCATGGCGAAGAAGTTAGTGGATAACAAAGACAACGCAATGCTGTCTTACGAGCTTGCGACCATCAAGCTGGATGTGGAGCTGGAAGAGACGCCAGAATCATTGCTAAAAGCAGAACCAAGCACAGATGAACTGATCAAACTGTACGGTCAGTTGACGTTTAAGTCTTGGTTGAATGAGCTATTAGAAGGCGGCACGGGTGTAGTTGAAGCGGATGAATCAACCGGCGCAGCGCGTGGTGGTTCTGCTTCATCTAAAGCAGATATGGACACCTCAGCAGTAAAAATCGACCGTAGCCAGTACGAAACCATCCTAGATGAAGCTTCATTTAATGCTTGGTTAGACAAACTAAAAGCATCGGAGTTATTCGCGTTTGATACCGAAACCGACAGCCTAGATTACATGGTGGCAAACTTGGTTGGTTTGTCATTTGCAACAGATGAAGGTATTGCGGCTTATGTACCAGTGGCTCACGACTACCTAGATGCGCCGCAGCAGCTGGATCGTGATTGGGTACTGGCACAGCTAAAGCCGATTCTTGAAGATGAGGCTCAGGCGAAAGTCGGTCAAAACCTAAAATACGATGCGTCTGTGCTGGCTCGCTACGGCATTGAGATGAAAGGCATCAAGCACGACACCATGTTGGCGTCTTACGTCTACAACAGTGTAGGCGGCAAGCACGATATGGACAGCTTGGCACTGCGCTTCCTACAGCACAGCTGCATTTCATTCGAGCAAATCGCAGGTAAAGGTAAAAACCAACTGACCTTCAACCAAATCGATCTGGATGAAGCTTCACCATATGCTGCAGAAGATGCAGACGTGACACTTCGCCTACATAACCGTTTGTTTGCCAACATCGAACAAGATGAAAAGCTAAAAACCGTATACGAAGAAATCGAAATGCCACTCGTGCCAGTGCTGTCTCGCATTGAGCGCACTGGTGTGTTGATTGATGACATGAAGCTTAGCGCGCAGTCGGTAGAAATTGCCGCTCGTCTGGATGAGCTTGAGCAAAAGGCGTACGAGATTGCAGAACAAGAGTTCAATATGAACTCACCGAAGCAACTGCAAGCGCTTCTGTTTGAAAAAATGGGTCTACCAGTTATCAAGAAGACGCCATCAGGCACACCTTCTACCAATGAAGAAGTGCTGCAAGAGCTGGCTCTGGATTACCCACTACCAAAACTGATTTTGGAATACCGTGGTCTGGCGAAGCTAAAATCAACGTACACCGATAAGTTGCCGAAGATGATCAACCCATCAACGGGTCGTGTGCATACTTCTTACCACCAAGCGGTGACAGCAACGGGTCGTCTATCTTCAACCGATCCTAACTTGCAGAACATCCCAATTCGTAATGAAGAAGGTCGTCGTATTCGTCAGGCATTCGTTGCCCCTACGGGTTACAAGATTCTGGCAGTCGACTACTCTCAGATTGAATTGCGTATTATGGCGCACCTATCAGGTGACCAAGCACTGCTTGATGCGTTCCGTGATGGTAAAGATATCCACGCAGCAACGGCAGCAGAAATCATGGGCGTTTCTATTGAAGACGTTTCAAGTGAGCAACGTCGCCGTGCGAAAGCGGTTAACTTCGGTCTAATCTACGGCATGAGTGCATTTGGTTTGGCGAAGCAACTGGGTATTCCTCGTGGTGAAGCACAAGCGTACATGGACAAGTACTTCGAGCGCTATCCAGGCGTGATGCAGTACATGGAAGACACGCGCAGTGCGGCTTCAGAGCAAGGCTTCGTCGAGACCATCTTTGGTCGCCGTCTACACCTTCCTGAAATTCAATCTCGTAACGGCATGCGTCGTAAGGCGGCAGAACGTGCAGCGATCAATGCACCGATGCAAGGTACCGCTGCGGACATCATCAAGAAAGCGATGTTGTTAGTTAATCAGTGGATTCAAGAAGAAGGCAACGGTCGAGTGAAACTTCTGATGCAAGTACACGATGAACTGGTATTTGAAGTTGAAGAGTCGTCTTTGTCCGAAATTGAAAGTAAAGTACAGAATTTGATGGAATCTGCAGCAGAGCTGAAAGTGCCTCTAGTGGCAGAAGCAGGTCACGGTGACAACTGGGATCAAGCACACTAGTCATTTTTAAGCCAATTTAGCCCATTTAGTATGAGCCAGCGCACAAACGCTGGCTTTTTTGTGTCATTAAAAAAGCAAATCAGATCTGAGATTTAATGTTGCTTAATAAAACTTTCATGAAAAAAAACTACAAAAGTTCTTTGCAAATCTGACCAATTGTTGTACATTATCTCTCGTAGGGTACAGAGGTAAGATGTTCTATCTTTCAGAC
This sequence comes from Vibrio sp. L85, assembly GCF_963871815.1. Taxonomy (NCBI): domain Bacteria; kingdom Pseudomonadati; phylum Pseudomonadota; class Gammaproteobacteria; order Vibrionales; family Vibrionaceae; genus Vibrio; species Vibrio sp. L85. Next base: position 107,455 of record NZ_CAWMYL010000193.1, on the reverse strand, counting down.
CTTTTGTTTCACGTTATTGGATTAGGCTGATTCAGCCGCCCCAGTCAGTTTTTGACTGGGGCGTTTTTTATTGGGCGAAAGAAAAATTTCTTTTTGATCAGTAAGTTAAGCTAAATCCTCAAAAACCTTCTTTTTTGACCTCTCTAAGCCACTGCAAAATCTCGATTTTTCCTTCAAATTTATTGCGTTATTCATGCTGTAAATTTACGCCAGTCACACTATTATTTTTTCTTGAAAGAAACTAAGTTACGTCTTTTTGATACTTCGTTTAACTTAACTATCTGAATATTAAGACTATTGGATGGTTTGGGTGGGGATATTTGTCGGTGAGCAGGAAATAAGATTGCTTTTTAACCTATTGAAATCGAATCTCAGTTCAGTAATGCTTCGCCACATAACAATAATTACCAATTTTTCTCTCCCGTTATCCCTGCCAGGAAGGTGGGGATTTTTATTGCCTGAAATTCACGTTTTTAGATGACAGATAAACAAAAGCCCTACCAAAAGGCAGGGCTGTGTCGAAAAAATTTAACAAATTTTGTTAATTATTCTTCGCCGCTCTCTGGAGCGTCTTGCTCGTCTTCTTCAATCAAGTGTGCAAATGCTGGTGCAAACCAAGTGTCCAGTTTGGCACGTAGCTGATCGACACCTAGACCTTTCAGTGAAGAGAACACATCAACCGATACGTCACCACCAAATGTTTCCACTTGCTTGCGGATTTTCAGTAGCGTTTGTTTGCGAGCACCGCTTTTCAGTTTGTCTGCTTTAGTCAGAAGAACTTGAACAGGGATGCGGCTGTCGATTGCCCAGAAAATCATTTGTTGGTCGAGATCTTTCATTGGGTGACGGATGTCCATCAGAACCACCAAGCCCTTTAGGCACTCGCGTTTCTGTAGGTATTCACCTAATGATTTTTGCCATTTGTTCTTCATCTCAACCGGTACTTGAGCGAAGCCATATCCTGGCAAATCGACAATGTGACAACCTTCTTCCACTTTGAAAAGGTTGATCAATTGAGTACGACCTGGTGTCTTTGATGTCTTTGCTAAGCTTTTTTGGTTAGTAAGACGGTTAAGTGCACTCGATTTACCAGCGTTTGAGCGTCCTGCAAACGCAATTTCGACACCTTCGTCCTCAGGTAAGTGACGAATATCGGGTGCGCTGGTGATGAAATGCGTGTTTTGGTAATGAATTTTTACGCTCACTGTTAACTCCATCTCGACTTTGTGTAGTCGATTGATTACTTTTTTGTGAAATTGTGTAAAATAACCGTGCTCGGCATAAGGTCGCCTATTGTACCATGAGTGTACGCGGTATGTTCACATTCCGTGGTACTGGAAGCTTGATAATTATAATGGAATGTCATGAAGAAATTAGCGCTAATTTTGAGTCTTTTAGCCAGTTGCTCAGTATGGGCCCAAGGTAATATTGAAGCTGGTAAAGCAAAATCACAAACTTGTGTCGCCTGTCACGGAGCGGACGGTAACAGTGCAATCGCAATGTACCCGAAACTTGCAGGCCAACACGCTAAGTATCTTGAGAAGCAGTTAAAAGATCTAAAACTAGGTATGACTAGTGGTGGTAAGCAAGGTCGTTACGACCCTGTGATGAGTGGTATGGCAATGCCACTGAGCGATGAAGACATCGCTGATCTATCTGCATACTATGCCTCTCTACCAATCTCAGAGAGTTCAACACCAGAAGATGTTGTTGACAAAGGTAAAGTACTTTACACCGCTGGTAACGCAGAACGCGGTCTAACCGCATGTATCGCATGTCACGGCCCTCGTGGTAACGGCACTGAGCTTTCAGGTTTCCCTAAAATTTCTGGTCAGCACTCTGACTACATCAAAGCTCAGCTAGAAAAGTTCCGTGATGGTAACCGTGGTAACGATATGAACGCCATGATGCGTGACATCGCGAAAAAAATGACAGACGAAGACATCGAAGTTCTGTCGAAATACGTTGGCGGTCTGCACTAAACCCCTACATAGTTCGAGCACAGTTATACAAATATGCCCTAGCTTTTTTGCTGGGGCATTTTTGTTAGTGATCTTGATCACACATGGATTTTAATTCACAAGTGATAGTTAGCTCGGTGCTTTGTGAGACATTTGCCATACTTGTTCGATACTATTTCTCATCTTGTTCTTTAAGTTATTGATAGATTGAACTATTTATTTTTGACCCAAAAAACCTATCAATAATTTTTTTCAATGACTTGTCGGTTTTTATCCAGTCCGTAAAGTAGAGGCTGTTCACAAGGAGTGAATGACAGGAATTTAGACCATGGATATAAGGTCTCCAAGGACGCAAACGAAGGACGTTTGATAGTCGGAAAAGGGACTTAGGTAGGCAAGGAGCCTATCAGATATGGATGGTCATCTAGTCTAACGGTTAAGACAGCGAAACGGATCAAGCTCAGGAAGTAGCTCAGTAGACAGGAAGTAAACGGATAGCCAAAACTCATCAGGAAGATGAAGAACAACACTTTTTGGCAAGGAAAGCTCGAAAAACAAAAGGATTCTTGGTGCACCAAATGAGTGCAACACAGTTTCGCCACTGTTGGTGGCATTCAGAAAGCGACAGTCTCACTGTCGCTTTTTTTATACCTTCAATTCCGATAAAAACTTTTTTAACAAAAACTGCTGAAAAAGTATCCAGTAACACTCCAATCTGAGTCCACTTTCTGGTATGTTTCGCATCCCTGTTTGAGGAAGTCAGCATGCACACCTGTCCTTTATGCCAGAATCAGCGCACTCACCACTTTTTTGAAGATAAGCAACGCGAGTATCTTCAATGTGAGCAGTGCAGTTTGGTATTCGTCAATCCAGACCAACGTTTGGATGCGGAAACTGAAAAAGCTCACTATGATCTGCATGAGAACAATCCTGAAGATATGGGATATCGCCGTTTTTTGGCACGAATTGCTGACCCAATCGCAGAGCGAATTTCACCACAATCGAACGGAATCGACTTTGGTTGTGGTCCGGGCCCTACGCTTTCCTTAATGCTAGAAGAAGCGGGGCACAACATGGCGTTGTACGATCTTTACTATCACCCAGATACTTGTGTGTTGGAAAAGCAGTACGATTTCATGACAGCAACAGAGGTGATCGAACACCTCTACCACCCAGATATGGTGTGGAAGCAATGGTTGAATTTAGTTAAGCCAGGTGGCTGGATAGGCCTGATGACGAAAATGGTCATCGATGTAGAAGCCTTTCGGACATGGCACTATAAGAACGATCCAACGCATGTGGTGTTCTTTAGCCGTGATACGTTCCAGTTCCTAGCAGAGCGGGATAAGCTCGAACTCGAATTTATTGGTAATGATGTAATTTTACTGAGGAAGACCCAGTAATGAGCCGTAAAAAGAAATCAAGAAAGCCAGGTGCCTCTGGCGCACCTGAGTTTGTAGTAACTCGTAACCGTACAGAATCAGATGTAGAAGGTCGTCTACGTAAGCGCGCGAAAAAGCGTAAAGGCTTGAAGACTGGTAGCCGCAACTCTGATGCGGAAGAGCAGAAGAAACAAGCCGCAGCGCAAAAACGCGATCCTCGCTTAGGCAGCAAGAAGAAGATTCCTCTGATTGTTGAGCCAGCGAAGAAGCAAACGAAACAAGAGCGTCGTCTATCTGCTGAGCAAGAGCTAGAGATGCTAGAAAACGATGCGCAATTGAACGTGTTGTTGGATCGTATCGAAGCGGGTGAGAACCTAGGTACTGGTTTACAGAAATATGTAGACGAGAAGCTAGATCGCATCGAGAAGCTAATGGATCAACTAGGTCTACTAGAGCCGGAAGAAGACTTTACTGCGCCAGCAGTAAAAGGGTCTCGTAACGACGACGATCTACTTGCAGACTTCGACGATATCAACTTCGACGACTACAAAGGATAAGTAATCCATGAACGTAACCTTATTAGCGATTGCGGGTGCAGTGATTATTATCGCGCTGGCTTCTTATGCAGGTTACCTTCTGCTTCAATTGAAAAAGCAAAAGGAATTGCAGCTGAAGCATCAAAAATTGGCGATCGATAAGCGTAACGCCAACATTTTTGAGAACGTGCATACCTTGTGTCAGGCGGGCATCCAAGGGCAATGTGACTTGTCGGAAATCAGTATTCGTGTTTACAACATCATGGATTATGTCCAAGGTGAAGACCGTATCGATTTTGATGCCACATACCCTGCGATTTCTGAGTTGTACCATACCGTGAAAGATATGGCGCGCGGCGAAGATCGCCAGCAGCTTGCCAAAAAAGAACGTATGCAACAGAACCTGACGCGTCACAAAGCTGAACAGCGCTTAACGGACGCGATCATCGAAGAGCTCAAAGTGTTGCAAAAAGACGTTCAGCCACTGAATAACCAAATCAATATTCAGATGATCTAATTGGTGCCCCCGATGGTTTCCTTATAACCAATGGGGGTATCGTGATCACGCTAGCACTTCTTTGGTTTTATACTTAAAAAGCCGACAGCGACTACCGTAGTTGTCATCGTCGTATGGCAAAATAACGGTTTCTGAATATCGGGCGACGGCTTTCGTCTCCCTAGCATTTAACGGAAAGTACCACCATGTCGAATCAACACACTGAATCGAAACAGCAAATCGTCTGGGATCAAGCGGTATTGGATAAGTACAACTACTCTGGCCCGCGCTACACGTCGTACCCGACAGCACTGGAGTTTCATGAAGCGTTTACCATTTCGGACTACGATATGGCATGCACTCAGTACCCAGATCGTCCGCTATCTCTGTACGTTCACATTCCGTTTTGTCACAAGCTTTGCTACTACTGTGGCTGTAATAAAGTCATTACTCGCCATTCGCATAAGGCTGACGAATACTTGGATGTACTTGAGCACGAGATTCGTCAACGCGCGTCACTATTGGGTGAACGCCAGGTGACTCAATTGCACTTTGGTGGTGGTACACCAACTTTCCTATCTGAAAAGCAAATCACGCGTGTGATGAACTTGCTACGCCAAGAGTTTACGTTTAGTGCGGATGCGGAAATCAGTATTGAAGTTGACCCACGTGAAATCGAGCTCACTATGCTGGATCACTTGCGTGGTGAAGGCTTCAACCGTCTGAGCATTGGCGTGCAGGATTTCAATAAAGAAGTTCAACAGCTCGTGAACCGTGAGCAAGATGAAGCATTTATCTTTGCGATGGTTGCTCGCGCAAAAGAACTTGGTTTCCGCTCAACCAACCTTGATTTGATTTATGGTTTACCGAAGCAAACTAAGGCATCTTTTGCGAAGACACTAGAGCAAGTGTTAGAAATGCAGCCAGGTCGTTTGTCTGTGTTTAACTATGCGCACATGCCACAACTGTTTGCTGCGCAGCGTAAGATCAAAGACGAAGATTTGCCAAAAGCGGAAGAGAAGATGGCGATTCTACAAGACACCATCGCTACGCTAACAGGTGCTGGTTACCAGTTCATCGGTATGGACCACTTTGCCATGCCAGATGATGAGCTTGCTGTTGCTCAACGTGAAGGCATCTTGCACCGCAACTTCCAAGGTTACACGACGCAAGGTGAATGTGACTTGGTAGGCTTTGGTGTTTCTGCAATTTCAATGATTGGTGATGCCTACGCACAAAACCAAAAAGAATTGAAAAAGTACTACGCACAAGTGAATGAATCTCGCCACGCGCTGTGGAAAGGTGTATCACTGGATGCGGATGATTTGCTACGTCGTGAAGTGATCAAACAGCTTATCTGTAACTTTAAGCTGGATAAGAAGGCGATTGAGTCTGAATTTGGCGTTAAGTTTGAGCAATACTTCAAAGAAGACCTAGAGCTACTACAAACCTTCATTAATGACGAGTTAGTGGAAGTGGATGACCGTGAAATTCGCGTTACGCTTCGTGGTCGTCTGTTGATCCGTAACATCTGCATGAGCTTCGATAAATACCTAAGAGCGAAAGCGCGTCAGCAGCAATTCTCGCGCGTTATCTAATCTTTAGCCGATTCTAGATATAAAAAATGCCAGCAAATGCTGGCATTTTTTTATGTTTTTGCGGCAATTAAGCGCGATATTTCACTTTTTCTTTCAGTTCAGTTTTTTCTGCATCTGATAGGAAAGCGATATCTAGACCGTTGATTTGCGCTTGGCGAATCTGTTCTTGAGTTAGGCCTGCTGCTGGTGCCGCCACTTCGTATTCGTAAGGCAGTTCAATACCTTCCACTGCTGGATCGTCCGTGTTTAGACACGCAAGTACGCCGTGATCTAGGAACTGTTTCAGTGGGTGGTTTGCTAATGATTCAACAGTGCTAGTTTGGAAGTTTGACGTTAGGCACGATTCAATACCAATACGGTTTTCTGCAAGGTAATCCATCAGTTTAGGATCGTGGATTGCTTTCACACCGTGACCGATACGTGTCGCTCCAAGCTCTTGAATAGCTTGCCACATGCTTTCTGCGCCAGCCGCTTCACCTGCGTGCACCGTTACATTCAGACCTGCGTCGCGCACTTGTTTGAAGTGAGACACAAAACGGTCACCTGGTTGACCAAGCTCATCACCAGCAAGGTCAACGGCAACCATGTGGTCTTTTTGGCTAAGGATTGCATCAAGCTCTTGCTGACACGCATCAGTACCGAAAGTACGGCTCATGATACCGATTAGGTTTGCCTTGATACCGAAATCACGCATACCCGCTTGCACGCCATCAACTACTGCTTCTACTACGCCTGCGACTGGTAGTTTATGTTTCATCGCCATGTAGTATGGAGAGAAACGCAGTTCTGCGTAATCAATTTGCGCGTTTAGTGCGTCTTCAACGTTTTCGTAAGCAACGCGGCGACACGCATCTAGATCACCCAACACTGCTACGCCCCAATCAAGCTTAGAAAGGAAAGCAACAAGAGATGGCTCAGCTTCAACAATTTGAACGTGTGGTGTTAGTGATTCGATGTCGTAAGCAGGTAGCGCAATACCAAATTGCTGACCAAGCTCAAGAATAGTCTTAGTACGAATGTTGCCGTCAAGGTGACGGTGCAAATCAGTTAGGGGAAGATTCTTAGTTATCATTATGGCGATCCGGGTTTGTTGTGAACAGGAACTCAGCCCAAACATTATCAATGACAATACATGGGGAAGATTTGCAGTTAAGTATAAATAACAGTTAGGCAAGTTGTCAGTAGAGGATGACTAGGAAATCAACGATTTCAGCTGTTTTCTACTTCATGTTAACCAAATGTGTTGGCCATTCTTCCATCGGCATTGGGCGACTGTAGTAGAAACCCTGAACCTGATTACAGCCAAGTGAACTGAGCAGTTGTGCTTGCGCAGCCGTTTCCACGCCTTCTGCTACTACATTGGTCTTCATGCCTTTGGTGATGTTGATGATCGCTGATACAACAGAGCTGTCGAGGTTCTCTTTAGTCAGACGATTAATAAAGGTGCGATCTATCTTCAAGCAGGTAAACGGTAATGCGTGTAAGTAAGCCAGAGATGAGTAACCTGTGCCGAAGTCATCAATAGCAATGCCTAGTCCCATTTCTCGCAGTTTGAGCAAATTGTCCAGTGTCGTTGGTGCGCTGTCGATGATGCGCGACTCGGTGATCTCCAGCGTCACATTGGTGGCAGGCAGACCCGTTGTTCGCAGCACTTTCGCTACGGATTCAACAAAGTTAGGGCTTGAAAGCTGATGAACCGACACATTAACGTGTAATTGGAAGTCTTCAGGCCAACGTTTACTGTCGATTGCTTTACGAGTATCACTACACGCTTGGAATAAGATTTGTTGACCAATGGTCTTGATCATGCCGCTTTCTTCGGCGATTGGGATGAAATCTAACGGAGAGACCATTCCCGAATCACTGTGCCAGCGTGCGAGTGCTTCGGCGCCACAAATGTTGCCTGATGCAAGATCAATAATAGGTTGGTAGAAAGGCACAAATTCACGGTTATCGATGCCTGTTTGAATCTTAGCGATCATCTGAGTTCGGAATTTAGACGCGCTCGCCATTTCAGGACTGTAGTGGCAGACGCTGGTGCGAGAATCTTGTTTCGCGTAACTCAAAGCAATACTGGCATTACGCAGCCATAAAGACATTGTCTGATCGGGCTGAGTGCGTACGACGCCAATAGAAACTTTAATGACGACCGTTTCACCATCAAGAACAAATGGTGCTGCCAACAGTTGGTGTAAACGGCGCTCAACTAAGCTGATGTCGCTATCACTGTTTGTGTTGGGCATGAATACGGCAAACTCATCACCACCGATGCGCGCTAGTGTCGCTTCATCTTGCAGTTGCTGTTTAAGGCGTTCAGCGATGTGTATCAGAAGCTTATCGCCGTTGTGATGACCAACACTGTCATTGATATCTCTAAATTTGTTGATCCCAATAAGATACAAACTCCCTTGCCCTGAGTGAGGTAAGCTGTCACTCACTTCTATTAGCCCTTGGCGGCTATACAGGCGGGTTAGAGAATCAAACTCAAGTTGTTCACGCAGTGCTTTAAAGGACGCTTTGAGGTTGCTTGCCATCTCGTTAAACGCTTGCACCAGAATAGTCGTCTCGTACACATAACCAGGACGAGGCATAGTGCTATCCCAATCGCCTTTCGCAAGGTGTTGGGCTGCTGTCGCTGTGGCATTGATGGGGCGAGTAACTCGGCTGAAGATAAGCATGCTAATGACGATGCCAACCAAGCTAACGAAAATACCCACCATCCAGCTTCTTTGCTGGTTCTTTGGTAGGGTGCCAAGCAGTTCTGTCTCAGAGATCGAAGTGCCAATAAACCAAGTTAAACCGTTAGCATCATGATATGGCGTGACTCGGCTAAAGGTGCGCTGACCGTTGAAGTCGAACTCAAAAGTATAAGGCTTATCGCTGTAGCTTAGGTTTTTGCCACTGACGCGAGCCGCGCTCATCTGAATGACTGGATCTGCGCTTTCTGAAGCGAATAAGCGCTGACCTTTATCTGAGAACTTTGTCCCCCAAGAAATAACACTACCTTGTCCAGAGTGCGCCACTAAGCGTTGCTCTTGGTCCATGATGTAAACCGAGGCATTCGTATCTTGCTTAAGCTTTTGCAAAAATAAGTTAAACGTATTGATGCGCACATCGGTTACCAACACACCAGCAAACTCACCCATTTCATAGATAGGCGTCATCGCTGACAGAGTGATGTCTTGACGTTCGTCGGCATTAGCATAGATGCTCGACCAACGAGGTTTGTTGTCTTGAGCGATGGGTTGGTACCAAGGACGAGTGCGAGGATCGTAAGGCTCGATGATGGTGCGAATGTCATCACTGATGGTTTCACTACCGTAAATCACTAAGTTGCCATTGGTTCGATGGTCTTGAAGCATCAGTGTATAGGCGCCATCAGATTCACGACGAAAACCTGTAAAATCCCCAGATTCTGAACCGAATGCAATGACATCTAACTGTGGGATCGAATGATACAAATCCTTAAAGGCACTTAACAGATAGTCTTGGATTTCTTTGGTGTCGTGCGGGCGATAAAGATTGTGGTAACTAACGTTGTGACCAAGCGCAGTCACTGCAGTGAAAGGCTTGCGCAGGTAATCATTCAGATGATCGTGGACACTTTCTGTTAATACAGAAAGCTGTTTGTCACTGATGTCGGTAACAACCTCTTCATAGCTCTGTTTCTGGACGTAAACAATCACACTGATAGCCAGCAAAAAAATCATCACAAAAGGGATGAGTACAGCGGTGCGTAGTGTAATTTGAGTCGTTGCGTTTGACATTGCCTAGCCATATAAGGGGTGTCGTACCATAATTGTACTGATACTTAGGTTATCAAGCGAGAGCAAAAGTGTGCGCTTGATAACCTTTTGTCAAACTCGTTGCCGCTTAAGGTCAGTACAGTTCTTTCAATTTTCTGGTTAGGGTATTGCGTCCCCAACCTAATACTTTAGCGGCATCTTGCTTATGACCTTTAGTATGTTCTAATGCGGCTTCCAATAAAATGCGCTCAAATTCTGGTAAAGCGTAGGAAAGCAGTTCTTTATCCCCAGCTTCTAGCGCATGGCGTGCCCAATCCGCCAATTGTTCTTGCCAACTGCCGCTGGTGGTTTCAGTGATGATTTTCTTTTCTTCCAGCAATTCGGCAGGTAAATCGCTAGGTAGCACCTCACTTCCGCTGGCCATAACGGTTAACCAGCGACAGATGTTTTCCAGTTGGCGAACGTTACCCGGCCAATCAAGGCGATTAAGAATTTCCACCGAAGATGGATGCAGGGTTTTGGTTTCAACACCGAGTTCATCAGCCGCTCGAACGAGGAAGTGTTGGGTGAGTTTTTCAATGTCTTGCTTACGTTCTCTCAGTGCGGGGATTTGCACGCGAATAACGTTCAAACGATGGAATAAATCCTCGCGGAAATCACCCTCATGGACCAATTTTTCAAGGTTTTGGTGGGTGGCTGCGACAATACGAACGTCGACACGGATTGGAGAGTGTCCGCCAACGCGATAAAACTGACCATCCGCCAACACGCGCAATAATCGGGTCTGAATATCTAATGGCATGTCACCGATTTCATCCAAAAACAGCGTGCCACCATTGGCTTGCTCAAAGCGACCTTGACGGACGCTATTGGCACCAGTAAATGCGCCTTTCTCGTGACCAAACAGTTCCGATTCAATCAAGTCTTTTGGGATCGCAGCCATATTGAGGGCAATAAAAGGTTTGTTGGCGCGCGGACTGTGGCGGTGCAAGGCATGAGCAACCAATTCTTTGCCGGTACCCGACTCACCGTTGATCAGAACAGAAATAGAAGAGCGCGATAAACGACCGATAGCACGAAATACTTCTTGCATTGCTGGTGCTTCACCAATGATTTCAGGTGTATCAGTAGGGATATCGTCCGGTAGAAGTTGCTCGCGCTTGTTCTCTTGGCTGTGAGCGATGGCGCGCTCTACCAATGTGAGCGTTTCGTCGATATCAAACGGTTTGGGCAAGTATTCAAAAGCGCCTTTTTGGTAGGCGTTCACTGCCGCATCTAAATCGGAATGCGCCGTCATGATGATGACGGGGAGATCTGGGTAGTCGCGTTGTACTTGTTTTAATAGCTCTAAGCCATCGATACCCGGCATGCGAATGTCAGAAACTAAAACGTCTGGTACTTCACGTTCTAGCGCCATTAAAACGCTTTCCCCATCCGCATAGGTTTCGCATTTGATGTCGGCTGAGGAGAGGGTTTTCTCCATGACCCAACGAATCGAACTGTCGTCATCGACGACCCAAACATATCCTTTACTCATGTAATAAATCCTTGCAGCAAAAGCCTAAAAACTGACGAATAGCAAAGCCAATTAACCAAGTCAGATTGGCAAATAAATAGTAAAAGTGGTGTGACCTGGCCAACTCTCGACATCAATCTTGCCGTTATGCTGGTCGATCAAATTTTGTGAAATAGATAGCCCAAGTCCGGTTCCGCCTTCGCGTCCGCTGACCATGGGGTAGAAAAGCGTGTCTTGCAGTTCGGGTGGAATTCCCGGTCCGTTATCAGTGATTTCAACGCGAGCCGCGAGTTTGCAACGCTGACCATGAATGTTGGCTTGATGCACCGTTCTGGTGCGTATGGTGATTTTACCGTGTTCTTGGTGGGACAGAATCTGTGCCGCATTGCTGACGATGTTGAGCATTGCCTGCTCGATTTGGTCCGCGTCCATCAAAATCTCTGGCAAGCTCGGATCGTAGTCTCGTTCGATGACAATCGAATGCTGTGACTCCAATTCGACTAATTGACGTACCTTCTCCAACACTTGGTGCAAGTTTTCTTGTGCTTTCTTACCCGGCTTTTGCGGTCCAAGAAGACGATCAACCAAGGCTCTCAATCGGTCGGCTTGTTCAATGATGATGTGTGTGTATTCCGTCAAGGAAGGGTCGGGCAGCATTTTTTCCAATAGTTGTGCTGCGCCGCGTAAACCGCCGAGTGGGTTTTTAATTTCATGCGCCAAACCGCGTACTAACAGTTTCGCCGCTTGTTGTTGAGCGTGTTGATTGAGCTCTTGAGTGAGGCGGCGTTGCTGATCAATTTTGCGCATCTCAACCAACAACATCAGCTGTTTTTGCCATGTAATAGGACTGACGGTGACTTCGAGCATCAAAGGACGCCCATCGACGACAAAAGTGACGTCACTGTCAGTGATGCTTTGTCCGCTCTGCAATGGTTGAGTGAGCAGGGCGAGATCCAGTGACGCATGCTGAATTAACTGAGATAACGACTGTTCAACAATGCGTTTAGCACTTTGTGAGAACAACAACTCAGCCGCGGGATTGGCGTAACGTACCGCTAACCCATCATCAAGAATCAGCGTAGCTGTCACCATATTATTGAGAATGGCACTGGAGAGACTGGTATCCACATTACGTCCTTGTTTGCGTTGTGATTGTGCGTTGCACTATATTGGTGCAATAGAACGTAAGTATGGCGAATAAATCTAAGAAGAAAAAGTGAAAAGCGCCATCAGAGTGCGGTTTTTTTCACTTAATATTCTACTTTGCCCCTTTAATGGTCGGCTTGATACTCGCTCTATGTAAATGCACCGTTATAGGGCTAGTAGATGCAATAAGCTTGCCGCTTCTTTTGGCTTTTACCGCAAGGGTGTGCGTGCCACGGTCGATATTGTTTAACTGCCAAGTTAAGCGGCTTTGAGGAGCTCCATAAGGCTTACCATCAAGGATGAGTTGCAGTTGTTCGCCTATGCCTAATTTGCGGTTTGCTTCGAGCTGAATATTGATGACACCAGAGTTACTGCGAATGGTTTCATCGTGCTGTGGAGTGAGCATAGTGAGGGAAAGGGGTAACGGTTTATCCGTTTTAGTTTTTTTCTCTGTGGTCGGCTCCTGAACTGCATTTGCTTGGGGAGCGAGAGACTCGGTGCTCTCCACTTTAGGGGCTGGAGCGCTGGATTCAAGATTTGGCAGAGAGATGGTCTTTGCGCCTTGGTTTGGTGTGTCACTGAAGTGCACCACACCGTCTTTATCCACCCAAGTGTACGCGACTTGAGCTAAGGCTGTCGTTGCAATCAGTACACTACTGAGGGCGCATAGTGATGGTAAAAGCTGAACTTTCATTGCTCACCTTCTTTTGATAGATGATTTCACGTTTAGGTGCTTAGCTCTTTGACTTATCAAGCAAAAGAGTCTGAGCGTATTTTAGTTATCCCTCCATGTTAAACGCCCAAATAGAGTGAGCGAATACAAAAAAGGCCCGCCTGCGAGGCGAGCCTAATATTTTGTAACTGCGTTTACATTTTACACAGCTGAAACCTTATACAGAGTAGTAAAGTTCGAACTCAAGTGGGTGAGTTGTCATGTTTACTTTCTCTACGTCTTGAGACTTAAGACCGATGTAAGAATCGATGAAGTCGTCAGAGAATACACCACCTGCAGTTAGGAACTCACGGTCTGCATCTAGTTCTTCTAGTGCATCTTTTAGTGAGTATGCAACAGTTGGGATTTCTGCTGCTTCTTCAGCTGGTAGGTCGTAAAGGTCTTTATCCATCGCTTCACCTGGGTGGATCTTGTTCTTAATACCGTCAAGACCAGCCATTAGCATTGCTGCGAAACATAGGTATGGGTTAGCCGCTGGGTCACCGAAACGAACTTCGATACGACGCGCTTTAGGGCTTGGTACCACTGGGATACGGATAGAAGCAGAACGGTTACGCGCTGAGTAAGCTAGCATTACTGGTGCTTCGAAGCCTGGTACAAGACGCTTGTACGAGTTAGTTGATGGGTTCGCAAATGCGTTGATTGCGCGAGCGTGCTTGATGATACCGCCGATGTAGTAAAGTGCAGTTTCAGATAGACCGCCGTACTTGTCACCAGCAAATAGGTTTACGCCATCTTTTGCTAGAGATTGGTGAACGTGCATGCCGCTACCGTTGTCGCCAACTAGTGGTTTAGGCATGAATGTCGCCGTCTTACCAAATGCGTGAGCAACGTTGTGTACAACGTACTTGTAGATTTGAATCTCGTCAGCTTTCGTTGTTAGCGTGTTGAAGCGAGTTGCGATTTCGTTTTGACCCGCAGTTGCTACTTCGTGGTGGTGCGCTTCTACAACTAGACCCATTTCTTCCATTACTAGACACATTGCAGAACGGATGTCTTGAGATGAATCTACTGGAGCTACTGGGAAGTAACCACCTTTAACGCCTGGACGGTGACCTTTGTTACCTTCTTCGTAATCAGAACCTGTGTTCCATGCTGCTTCTACGTCATCAATCTTGAAGAAAGAACCAGACATGTCAGTTGCGAACTTAACGTCGTCGAATAGGAAGAACTCTGGCTCAGGACCGATAAGAACGGTGTCTGCAATACCAGTAGAGCGCATGAAGTCTTCTGCGCGCTTAGCGATAGAGCGTGGGTCGCGGTCGTAGCCTTGCATTGTTGCAGGCTCAAGGATGTCACAACGGATGTTTAGCGTTGCATCTTCAGTGAATGGGTCAAGCACTGCAGAAGATGCGTCTGGCATCATAACCATGTCTGATTCGTTAATGCCTTTCCAGCCAGCAACTGATGAACCATCGAACATTTTACCTTCTTCGAAGAAGTCTGCGTCGATTTGGTGAGCAGGGATAGAGATGTGCTGCTCTTTACCTTTTGTATCAGTGAAGCGTAGGTCAACAAACTTAACTTCGTTTTCTTGGATCAGTGATAAAACGTTTTCTACTGACATCTTGGATAACCTCCAGTGTTAATAAAGCGGTAAAAGCTCGATTTATGAAACATTAATTAAATCCAGCATTGATTAATCTGTTTGACATTTTATTAATCGATGCTGGTTTCTCTAAAGCCAAAACCGTGCCAAAAAAATTATTCCATTAATTTCAATGGATTGCGTTTTTATACGCTAGTTTGGTGCAAACGATTGCACCAAAATGATCTGTAGGTGCACCATTGTGGTGCATTATTTTATTATTGCACCACAATGTGACAACTACGTTGCTTATTCAGCCCAGTTTTTGAGCAAGAGTCAATTTGTAATATGCGCGATTGGAATAAAGTTGCGTTGAATCAATTCGCATGGCGCTCTAAAGCGGGTGTTAAGCGTAAATTTGACAGAAATGCTCGGGAGTAGATCACATATCTCTATGCTTTTTGCTAGAATCTGGTACATTATGGCCGTTTTTTTAATCAGTAAATGTCGTCAGAGAGCACCCGTTCTCAGCATGAGGGCATTTCATCTATCTAAGTGAATCAATATCCATGGCTACTCCACAGATTGATAAATTAAGAAATATCGCGATTATCGCGCACGTTGACCACGGTAAAACAACGTTGGTTGACAAGCTGCTACAACAATCAGGCACGCTTGAGTCTCGCGGTGAAGCTGAAGAGCGAGTCATGGACTCGAACGACATTGAAAAAGAGCGTGGCATTACCATTCTTGCTAAGAACACAGCAATTAACTGGAATGACTACCGCATCAACATCGTAGATACTCCGGGACACGCGGACTTCGGTGGCGAAGTAGAACGTATCATGTCGATGGTAGACTCAGTTCTACTTATCGTTGACGCTGTTGACGGTCCAATGCCGCAAACTCGCTTCGTAACTCAAAAAGCATTTGCTCACGGTCTTAAACCAATCGTTGTAATCAACAAGATTGACCGTCCTGGTGCACGTCCTGATTGGGTTATGGACCAAGTCTTCGACCTATTCGACAACCTAGGTGCAACTGACGAACAGCTAGACTTTAAAGTTGTTTACGCGTCAGCACTTAACGGTTGGGCTTCTCTAGAAGAAGGCGAAACTGGCGAAAACATGGAACCTCTATTCGAAACTATCGTTGAAGAAGTAGCGGCTCCAGAAGTTGACCTAGACGGTCCACTACAGATGCAAGTTTCTCAGCTAGACTACAGCTCTTACGTTGGTGTTATCGGTGTTGCTCGTGTAACTCGTGGTAGCGTGAAAGCAAACCAACAAGTAACAGTTATCGGTGCTGACGGTAAAACTCGCAATGGTAAAGTGGGTACAGTAATGGGCTACCTTGGCCTAGAGCGTCACGAAGTTGAGCAAGCTAACGCTGGTGATATCATTGCAATCACAGGTCTTGGCGAGCTAAAAATCTCTGACACTATCTGTGCGCAAAACGCAGTAGAAGCACTACCGCCGCTGTCTGTTGATGAACCAACAGTAACAATGACGTTCCAAGTAAACACGTCTCCATTCGCGGGTAAAGAAGGTAAGTTCGTTACTTCACGTAACATCCTTGAGCGTCTAGAGAAGGAATTGGTACACAACGTTGCATTGCGTGTAGAGCAAACAGACGATCCAGACAAATTCCGCGTATCAGGTCGTGGTGAGCTTCACCTATCTATCCTGATCGAAAACATGCGTCGTGAAGGCTTCGAGCTTGCTGTATCTCGTCCAGAAGTAATCATCAAAGAAGAAGATGGTCAGCTATTGGAACCGTTCGAAACGGTAACTATCGACGTTATGGAAGAGCACCAAGGCGGCATCATGGAGAACATCGGCCTACGTAAAGGTGAGCTGAAAGACATGTCTCCAGATGGTAAAGGTCGTGTACGTATGGACTTCGAAATGCCATCTCGTGGTCTGATCGGCTTCCAAACTGAGTTCATGACGCTGACTTCTGGTTCTGGTCTTCTATACCATACGTTTGATCGCTACGCGCCACACAAAGGCGGTAACATCGGTCAACGTGTAAACGGTGTACTAATTGCTAACGCAATGGGTAAAGCGCTAACTAACGCACTATTCAACCTTCAAGAGCGTGGTCGTCTATTTATCGGTCACGGTGTTGAAGTTTACGAAGGCATGGTTATCGGTATTCACAGCCGCGACAACGACCTAACAGTAAACGCACTGAAAGGTAAGCAGCTAACCAACGTTCGTGCATCTGGTACAGATGACGCACAGGTTCTTACTCCACCAATCAAGATGACTCTTGAGCAAGCACTAGAGTTCATCGATGATGACGAACTAGTAGAAGTAACACCTGAAAGCATCCGTATCCGTAAGAAATTCCTAACGGAAAGCGATCGTAAACGTGCTTCACGTTCAGCAAAATAATTTGCTGTAACGGATTCGATTAAGAATAAGCCCCGAGTTATGCTCGGGGCTTTTTGTATCTGAAGGAATAAGACGATGACGCCAATTGTTATCACTGGTGGTCCGGGTGCAGGTAAAACCACCTTGTTGAATGCGTTAGGCGAGCTGGGGTACACCACCTTTGCTGAAGGTTCACGTACCTTGATTGAGCAGCAAAGCCAATTGGACAATGGTATTTTGCCTTGGACGAATTTACCTGAGTTTGCCAACTTATGCCTTGAGTTAATGGGCAAGCAAAAGCGAGAAGCGCTGAATCATCCAGTCGCTTTTGTTGACCGTGCTATCCCAGACATCGTGGCATACCTAAAAGTGGGCGGCTGTCCCGTTGAACAAGCCTTCTTGATTGAGAGTGCAGGGTACCAGAGTAAGGTACTCACATGTCGACCTGAAGCCTCTATTTATGTTCAAGATGATGTGCGTCCACACAGTTTTGAAGAGGCGCTACAAATCCATCAAACCTTAGTCGATACCTATACTGAACTGGGGTATGAAGTGGTTGAAGTGCCATGGGGAAGCGTAGTTGAACGGGTGGCGTTTGTTCGACAAGTAATGGGCTTAGTTGCTGAGGTAGAAGGTGGGGAGTAAAGATAGAGCTTGGTAGGTATGCCGGTGACTGACGGAGCTAGGGATAGCTTGGTCGCTAGATAGCAAAACCTCCTCACGAGGAGGAGGCTTTATCGAATTACTTTTGATTCAGCTGCTGTAAGAACTTATCTGACTCAGTAATCGCGGCATTCATTTGTTTGATTGCGTATTGAATGTCTTTCTCTAGGTTAGAGAATTCACCTTTCAGTGAGCCGATCGCGCTCGCGTTCAAGTTATGCTTGAGGTAAAGCGTGTTGTCACGCAGTGTATTCAATACTGGCGTCATTTTGTCTTCTGCACGCTTCATAGCGTTAAGCATGGTTTTGTAAGAGGCTTTGGTTTCACGCAACTTCTGTTCGCTAGAGCGACGCAGTTTCGCACTGGTGTATAGGTCTAGCTCGCCTTGCCATTCATCAAACAGAGCATCTGACACATCTTCAATTGCAGCAATCCGGTCGCGTACATCTTGCGCCGCTTTTTCACTGTCTTCGTATTTGTCGTTAATGTTGTTGTAGACGCTTTCTAGCTCACCGCCGTCAAAGCTAGTTAACGCAGAAAGAGCTTCTAGCGCGCTGGTGAACTCTTCTTGTGCGTCTTGCTGCGATTCTTTGGCGTCTTCCACACGATCAACCATAATGTCACGTTTGTGGTAACCCACTTGTTCCATTGCTGAATAATATGCGGACTGACATCCTGTCAAAGTGAAAATTGATAGTACAATTGCTAATAAATAAGGCATTCTTATGTCCTCGACGCTAATTTATGGGATGAACTATGAACCAGTTATCAGAGAGTTACAAGGTGAGATTGAGCAAGCTCGTGCCGGGGAGCGTCGCGTTTTTCAAATATTTGCTCAAGCGTATGACGCACGATCGCGTCAACGTTAATGCAGGCTATTTAGCTTACATCACTTTGTTGTCTATTGTGCCGATGTTGACGGTATTGCTGTCGATATTGTCGAAGTTTCCGGTATTTGAGAATGTGGGCGAAACCTTGCAAGGTTACATCATTGATAACTTTGTCCCTGCTTCCGGTGATGCAGTCAGAGTTGCGTTGCAAGAGTTTGTCTCAAACACAGGCAAGATGACCGCCGTAGGTGGTGCGTTCTTGTTTGTTGCCGCTTTGATGCTGATTTCGAATATCGACAAGAACTTAAACTACATTTGGCGCGTGAAAGATAAACGTCGTCCAGTGTTTTCTTTCTCCATGTATTGGATGGTGTTGACCCTTGGTCCGATTCTAGTCGGCGCGAGTATTGCAGCGACCTCCTACGTGACATCGCTAAAGCTGATTGAAAACGAAACCTTATCGGGCGCTTACAACCTGTTTTTACGTTGGTTACCTTTACTGTTGTCCTTCTTTGCGTTCATGGGGTTGTACTTCTTAGTGCCAAACAAAAAGGTTTATCTATCCCATGGTGCGGTTGGTGCTGCCATTGCCGCTGTGCTGTTTGAACTGAGTAAGAAAGGCTTTGCTTTCTACATTACTCAATTCCCGTCATATCAGCTGATTTACGGTGCGCTCGCTGCGATTCCGATCCTGTTTGTGTGGGTGTATCTGTGCTGGCTGATCGTATTGATTGGCGCAGAAGTGACTGCTGCTCTGGGGGAAAGAGAGCACTGGAGTGACGACCTAGAAATGATACACTCGACCGCTGAATTGCAATTAACAGATGAAGGAAGCGAGAGTCGTGATAGCGCTAATTCAACGAGTCAGTGAAGCCGCCGTTCGTGTAGACGGTGAAGTTGTCGGTGAAATCGACCAAGGTCTACTTGTCCTACTTGGTGTAGAGAAGGACGATGATGAAGCAAAAGCAAAACGTTTGATGGAGCGCGTAACCACGTATCGTGTGTTTGAAGACGATGAAGGCAAAATGAACCTTAACGTCAAACAAGTGAACGGTAAGGTTTTGGTGGTGTCTCAATTTACGTTACCAGCGGATACCAAAAAGGGCACTCGCGCAGGCTTTTCTCGCGGCGCGCATCCAGCGGATGCAGAACGTCTGTATGACTACTTCTCGGACTTGTGTGAGCAAGAACTGCCAACACAACGCGGTCGCTTCGCGGCGGATATGAAAGTGTCATTAATTAATGACGGTCCAGTGACTTTTTGGCTACAGGTCTAATCTGGCAACCACAACATCATGGTCTAAGCTTTAAGCCCAAGTAAATTGAATTTGCTTGGGTATTTTCTCCTAAGGCTTTCATTTGATTTGTACTTTCAAAGGATTGATATGTTCAAACTCATAACTCCAAAAACAGAAAATCAGCTCAACAAGTACTATCAATTTCGTTGGCAGTTGCTACGCGAACCTTGGCGTATGCCTGTAGGCTCCGAGCGTGATGAGTACGATGGCATGAGCCATCACCGCATGATTACCGACAGTCGTGGTCGTCCGATGGCGATTGGTCGTTTGTACATTACCCCAGATAACGATGGTCAGATCCGCTATATGGCGGTGAAGAACAACCGTCGCAGTAAAGGCATGGGCTCATTAGTGCTGGTGGCGCTTGAGTCGCTAGCTCGACAAGAAGGGGCGAAGCGTCTGGTGTGTAATGCCCGTGAAGATGCGATTGCCTTCTATGAGAAGAATGGTTTTGAGCGTCGCGGTGAGCTGACCGATGAACGTGGTCCCGTGCGTCACCAACAAATGGTTAAACAGCTTGACCCAATGGCGGATGTGCTACGTCGTCCTGATTGGTGTACCGAGCTGCAACAGCGTTGGGAAGCGCAGATCCCGATTGCAGACAAAATGGGGATCAAAATTAACCAGTACACTGGCTATCAGTTTGAATGCAGTGCGCAGCTCAATCCAAACCTGAACCCGCACAACACCATGTTTGCCGGTTCTGCGTTTACCCTAGCAACGCTAACTGGCTGGGGCATGACGTGGCTGTTGATGAAAGAGCGCGGTTTGCACGGTGATATTGTGTTGGCGGATAGCTCGATTCGTTATCGCCATCCTGTTGAAGAGAACCCAGTCGCGAGCACGTCGTTAGATGGTATCAGTGGTGACTTGGATAGACTTGCTTCAGGTCGTAAAGCGCGTATCGTTATCCACGTAGTGATTTACAGTGGAGATGTGCCTGCCGTGGATTTTGTAGGCACATATATGCTGCTGCCAAATTACTCTAAGCTACTCAGCTGTTAGATTATTAGGCGCTGGTGTTTCTTGTGGCGCATCTTGGTTTTCTGATGCGCCTAGTTCTGTCTTGGTTTTATCTGTTGCTTGATTGGCGTGTTCTTCGGAGACCTTTTCTTCTGAGGTCTGCGCCTCAAGGCTTGAATCTTTAGTTACGTCTTTTTGTTCTGAGATAAGTTGCTCTTCTGAATGCGGCGCTACGGCTGATTCTTGTTCTTCCTCTACAACCTCACTTAACTCTTCCTCATATTGTTCTAAGTTGATGGGATCAATACTGGTGCGGCTTGTTGTTTTTGACGAGCTCTGTTCTGATTCTGCTGGTTTTACTGATTCAGTCTGCTTTGATGTATTTGTGCATTCATTTGTTTTGACTTCGCCATTCAGCACATCACCTTGGATCGAACCACATGCTTCTTGGAGTTGGTAAATCACGCCACTTAACGGGTTGTTCGCCATATCAAACTCACCAGACAGATTGCCCGAGATGGCTTCGCCTGAAATGGTCACCGGTTGAAGCTCAACAGCACCACGTTGAGCTGCCAAACACAAAGGGCTCAAAGTGATCGCTGTGAGTGAATCATCCGATTGTGACTTTAAGGTGGTATCACGTAAGTTGGCTTCCACTTCGCCCGATAAGCTGTAAGCAAGCATGTTTTGATCGCCGGCTAAGCCTTTTAAGTCGAGACTTAGATCTGAGAAGCCATTGACCGCGAGCACTGTTGGCAAATAGGGGTGAAGCAATTGCAAGGGAATCCCATCGGCGTTGAGACTCAACGCCCAAGGTTGGCTGGTGGTGCTGAGATCGATTTGCCCTAAGCCTTCGATATAGCCTTGCTCTAACGGTGCAAACAAACGTGTCAGTTGCCACAAGCCATTGTCACTCTGTGTAGAAATGGCTGCGTGTGATGTGATTACTTGATCGTAACTTGCGTTTACCACGCTAGCATCAAGCTTACCGTTCCAAATTCCCCAGTGACCATTGCGGTGTTTTACTTCGAGCTGGTCACCTTCCAAATTCAAGCCAGAAAGCTGCCAGTAAGGTTGTTTAGATAACTGGATAACTTGGCTGCGTTCAATCTCTAACTGCTTCACATCGACTTGCTGGAGCCTTTCTGTGGCGATTTGCCACCAGTCGGTCTTATCGTCAGGTTGGATAGCCCATTTCAATCCATTGATGGTTGCGCTGTTGATTTTCCAATGCTGTGGCTCGAACTCACCAGATACCTGCACACTACCTTGCTGCCAATCAAAGCTTAGCTCTTGTAGTTGGATTGACTCCGGCTTGAGTTGGGCGTTCAAACGAGGCTCAACTGCGGTTTGGTCTTGGAAACTGACGCTGTCAGCTTGCAAAGAAACCTGTGCTGTTGTTTTCCAAAATGACAGTGGCAGAGAGGCGTTTTCTACTGATAACTCAAGGTTGTGCCAATGCCAATCTCCGTACTCAATATCTGCATTCAGGAGATCGAGGCTGTTGATATGGTTGATATTAATTGGCAACGCTTGCCATGGTTTAGCGAGTAAAGATTGCAACTGTAGGTTATCGATTTTCAGCTTATCAAGGGTCACATTCACCAGTGACCAGCCTTGTGGGTACTGTTCGCCTTGTCCTGAGACTTCACTGCCACGCCAGTTAAATGAAGCGCCGTAAAGCGTGCTGTCTTGGGCTTTGTAATCCAAGTCTATAAGCAACTTATCGAAGGCTTCGCCATTCCAATA
Source organism: Vibrio sp. L85 (assembly GCF_963871815.1). Classification (NCBI taxonomy): domain Bacteria; kingdom Pseudomonadati; phylum Pseudomonadota; class Gammaproteobacteria; order Vibrionales; family Vibrionaceae; genus Vibrio; species Vibrio sp. L85. Next base: position 84,932 of record NZ_CAWMYL010000193.1, on the reverse strand, counting down.
CAATTGATCAGCCGAAAGTTGAACCTCACCATAAGGTATTTGCTGAGCATCGCTCGACCAAATTGGGTTTTGGATCTGTACATTCAAGCCATTAATGCTGAATGCATCATCTGCGTAATCGATGTTCTTTAACGCGATTTGATGGAAATAAACATTGCTGAGCGTCGGCAATGTTGGCATGCCGTGTTGCAGGCTCAGACCATCAATCAACAGACTGTCGACAATCCAATTTCCGTCACGACGAACATCGGGGTTAAGCCATAGATCGACTTGCTCAATGAACGGCAAGTTTTTTTGTTTTGTCGCCACTCCATTGAGGGTGAGGTGATAAGGAAATTCGTATTGCACGTTATCTGCATGCAGCGGTAGGTCGACTAGATCAGAAAATAGATTCCATGTTTGGCGAGAATAAGAGGTGGTCAGCATCCCCACAAAGACAACCGGAATTGCAATCGTCACTATGAGTATAAGAAGTAGAATTCGAACTGCTGTTTTCATCCCTGCCAAAACCTGTAAGTAATATGAAGTAAGTGTGAGAGTCTCGACTTACTAAGATAGGTTTAAGCTTGTATCAATCTTGAGGCAGATTCAATAAAAAGCCCCTCAAAAGAGGGGCTTGACGATTATTTTTGTAGCTAAGTCACGAAGAGTTAGCGAGTGGTCTAGTCGAGTTGAGGACCTGCAGCCACTAGTGATTTACCTTCTGCGTTGTCAGTGTACTTATCAAAGTTGTTGATGAAGCGCTCTGCCAAGTCTTTTGCTTTGCTTTCCCATTGTAGTGGGTCAACGTAGGTATCACGTGGGTCAAGGATGCTTGGATCCACGCCAGGAAGTGAAGTAGGCACTTCTAGGTTGAAGATAGGAATATGCTTAGTCTTCGCATCTTCAATTGAGCCATCAAGGATTGCATCGATGATGCCGCGTGTATCTTGGATAGAGATACGCTTGCCGCTGCCGTTCCAGCCTGTGTTAACTAGGTAAGCTTCTGCACCTGCTGCTTCCATGCGTTTCACTAGCACTTCTGCGTACTTAGTTGGGTGTAGAGTTAGGAATGCTGCACCAAAACATGCTGAGAACGTTGGCGTTGGTTCAGTGATGCCACGCTCAGTACCTGCTAGCTTAGCGGTAAAGCCAGACAAGAAGTGGTACTTAGTTTGCTCAGGTGTCAGTTTAGACACAGGAGGAAGTACGCCGAACGCATCAGCCGATAGGAAGATCACTTTGTTTGCGTGACCGCCTTTCGATACTGGTTTAACGATATTGTCGATGTGATGCAGTGGGTAAGACACACGAGTGTTTTCAGTCTTAGAACCATCATCAAAGTCGATAGAACCATCGCTACGAACCGTTACGTTCTCTAATAGCGCATCACGGCGGATAGCATTGTAGATATCAGGCTCAGCTTCTTTAGATAGCTTAATGGTCTTCGCGTAACAGCCGCCTTCGAAGTTGAATACGCCGTCGTCATCCCAACCATGCTCGTCATCACCAATTAGTGCACGTTTAGGATCAGTAGATAGGGTAGTTTTACCTGTGCCAGACAGACCGAAGAAGATTGCTACATCGCCTTCTTCACCCATATTTGCACTACAGTGCATTGATGCGATGTCTTTCAGCGGAAGGAAGTAGTTCATCATGGCGAACATACCTTTCTTCATTTCGCCGCCGTACCAAGTACCGCCGATCAACTGAGTGCGCTCTGTTAGGTTGAATACGGTGAAGTTTTCAGAGTTCAAACCGTGCTCTTCCCACTTCTCGTTCGTGCATTTCGCGCCGTTCATTACGACGAAATCAGGTTCAAACGTTGCCAACTCTTCTTCTGTTGGACGGATGAACATGTTTTTCACGAAGTGTGCTTGCCATGCAACTTCTGTGATCACTCGAATGCTCAAACGAGTGTCTGGGTTTGCACCACAATAACCGTCAATCACAAATAGACGCTTACCTGAAAGCTGGTTGGTCACTAGCTCTTTTAGGTCGTCCCATACTTCTTTGTTGATTGGTTTGTTGTCGTTTTTCACTGCGTCAGAAGTCCACCACATGTGCTCTTCTGTCGTTGCATCTTTAACAATGTACTTATCTTTTGGTGAGCGACCAGTAAAGATACCAGTGTCTACGGCAACCGCGCCGAGTTCTGTAACCACACCACGTTCATAACCTGTTAGGTCAGCACGGGTCTCTTCCTCAAACAGCATTTCGTAGCTTGGGTTGCGAACAACCTCTTTAACGTTATGCAGTCCGTGTTTGGTTAGATCAAGTGTTGCAGCCTTTGTATGTTCCATAACGGTCATAGGTGCTCCTTATAAGGATTTTTGTAGGGATTTTGTAAGAATGTTTTAATTTTTATCTGCTCACCATGCTAGCAACGGGGCGGGGAGAAAACAGGGATATAGTTCAAAAATTATCCATGATTTCAATGTGGTTTTAGGTAACCCGTCACATATTGGTGCGAATAGTTTATCGTGGGCGCAAACCTTTGCGCTAGGGCAAAAGAATTATTAATTATTTAAAATTAAGCGGTTGCTTTATTACGTGGAAAGCCAAGTTATACGAGGGTTTGATCACAAAAAGGCCAGCGTTGCGCTGGCCTTTTGAAGGGTAAATTACATGCTTGTTAAGCTATGAAAATTAATGCACGGTTTTATTGTCTGAAGTTGCCTGCGTATACAGTTCGGTAATTTCAGATTCGTCGAACGTGTATGACGTGCCGCAGTAATCGCAATGTAAAGAAATTGATCCTTCTTCGGCTAAAATGTCATAAATTTCAGTTTTATCAACAGTGATGATCGCTGCACCGCTACGCTCACGAGAACAACCACAGTGGAATTCCACCGGTTGCGGTTCGTATAGGCGAACAGAATCTTGGTTGTATAGACGGTAAAGCAGTTCATTTGCAGGTAGTGTGAACAGCTCTTCGTTTTTCACTGTCGCAGTCAGTTGCTCTAGGTGCTCAAAGTCTTCAGGTGTACCTGTACCATCTGGCATTACCTGAATCATCATACCTGCTGCGTGCTTTTTGCCTTCATGTTCACCAGTGCGGATCCAAAGACGTGTTTTTAGCTGTTCTGAGTTTGCGAAGTAACCTTCGATAACGTCAGCTAGCGTTTCACCTTCTAGACCAACCACGCCTTGGTAGCGTTCGCCTTTTTTAGGTTCGATGGTGATCACCAGGTAGCCTTTACCCATCATGTCGTGCAGGCTTGCGTCTTCAGCAATGTCGCCTTCCCAACGTGCAACGCCGCGGATCTTCTGATCGTGGTCGCCGTTAATGACAGCTAGTGATACAGGACCATCACCTTGTAGTTGGATGGTGATTGAGCCTTCGAACTTCAAAGTTGCAGTTAAAAGAGTGGTTGAAACGAGTAGCTCACCCAACAGTTTTTGCAGTGCTGCCGGATATTCCTTGCTGGAGATAATACGTTGGTATGCTTCATCCAATTGAACCAACTCGCCACGTACTGAAAGATCTTCGAATAGGTAGCGGTTTAAAACATTATTTGCCATGGAGTGCTTTCCTCGTCGGTAATTCCGGCTTTTATTGGTGTTGGAACTTGATGATGTCGCGGCGCTGCTTCTTATCTGGGCGGCGTTCCGGACTTGGGTTGTGGGCGTTGAGTTTGCGCTGCATCGCATGCTCTTCACGTTGGCTGATGCTTGATTCAGTCTCGCGATATAGCGTTTGAGCGATAGGTGCGCCTCGGCGTTGATCAGAGATTTTCTCGATGATCACCGTCTTCTCTTCGTTACCTTGACGAAGGCGAATCTCAGCACCCAATTCAACGATTTTGCTTGGTTTGCTTCGTTGCCCATTATAGTGGACTTTACCGCCATCGACCATATTACGAGCGATAGAGCGGGTTTTATAGAATCTGGCAGCCCACAGCCATTTATCTAGCCTTACGGCTTCATTTACGGAACTCATAGAACTCTGTGCAATCTAATCACTGCATTAATGGCGCAGTGACTGGTGGATTATTCACCTACAGATGGTGCCAAGGCTGTTTTTTTTCAAGGGAGTTGGCAAAAACGGCATAAGAAAAAGGTATGAAAAGGAACTTGTGATATAGTTCACTGCTCTTTGTTGAGTAGTAATTTTATTGCAATTTTAGCAAGATAGGGTCGACATTCTTTGACTTATACTTAAGGTCGACGGACGTAAGAATAAAGGAATCAATTCAGTGAAGCGTTTAGAGCTAAGTGCAGGATTAGCAAGCAGCCCGCTACTGGCTCAGATTAAGTCCAACAATCACACCATTCAAGCGAAACTTAGTGTGCTTCTTACTTGTCTATTTATAGCAATGACGGGTTGGATACTTGGCAAAGTGGTGTGGCTAGCAATGCCTCAAACTTCTGATGTGGCTCAATGGAAGCCGTCAGCAAGTGCTGTTGCGTCAACGAGTAAAAAAGACGCGATTGATTTTAACGCCCTCCAAAATGCCAATTTGTTCGGGAAGTACACTGAGCAAAAGCCGGTCGTAATAGAACAACCTGTAGTGCAAGATGCGCCTAAAACCCGCTTAAACCTAACACTTGTTGGTGCAGTTGCGAGCAGCAACGCAAAAACGAGTTTGGCGGTTATTGCCAATCGAGGTAAGCAAGCGACATATGGTATTGGCGAAGAAATTGACGGCACACGAGCAGAATTAAAAGCGGTATTGGTCGATCGCGTGATCATTGACAACCAAGGTCGAGACGAAACCTTGATGCTACAAGGCATCGAGTACAGCAAACTGTCTGAAAGTCGACCGGTTAATCAACCCAAAGCTCAAAAAGCAAATAACTCATCCGCAGTGAGTGAAAAGGTTGATCAAATCCGCGCGGAAATTGCTAAAGATCCGCAAAGCGTATTCAAGTACATCAACATTTCTCCGGTTAAGAAAGACGGAGGGATTGTCGGCTATCGCGTTTCACCAGGACGTGATGCGGCACTGTTTAATGATGTCGGTCTAAAAGCTGGTGATATTGCGGTGCAATTAAACGGGATCGATTTAAGTGATCCATCATCTTCAGTAGAACTGATGCAAGTGATGAACGATCCGCAAGAATTGAATTTGACTGTTGAGCGTGATGGCCAACAGTACGACATCTATATCCAATTGTAATACTTAGGCAACCAGCGTAAGTTCAGGGAGACATACGTGAAACATTGGTTTAGCAAAAGTGCTTGGTTACTAGCAGGTACACTACTCTGCGCACCGGGTGCGATGGCGAACGAGTTTAGTGCTAGCTTCAAAGGCACAGACATTCAAGAATTCATCAACATTGTTGGTCGTAACCTAGAGAAGACCATCATCGTTGACCCATCGGTACGCGGCAAAATCGACGTACGCAGCTACGACGTTCTTAACGAAAAGCAATACTATAGCTTCTTCCTTAACGTTCTTGAGGTGTATGGCTATGCTGTTGTGGAAATGGACAACGGTGTACTGAAAGTCATCAAGGCGAAAGATTCAAAAACCTCTGCGATTCCAGTTTTGGGCGATGACAGTGCGCAAGGCGACAGTGTGATTACACGTGTGGTAGCAGTGCGTAACGTATCGGTTCGTGAATTATCGCCGCTACTGCGTCAACTTATCGATAATGCGGGCGCGGGTAACGTCGTGCACTATGACCCTGCTAACATCATTTTGATCACAGGTCGTGCTGCGGTGGTTAACCGCCTTGCTGAAATCATCAAGCGTGTTGACCAAGCGGGTGACAAAGAGATCGAAGTGGTTGAGCTGCGTAATGCATCTGCTTCTGAAATGGTTCGTATCGTTGATGCCCTGAACAAAACGACGAACCAAAAAAGCACACCTGAATTCCTAGAACCAAAAATCGTAGCGGATGAGCGTACCAACTCAATCCTGATTTCTGGTGACCCAAAAGTACGTGCTCGTCTGAAGCGTTTGATTCGTCAGCTTGATGTCGAAATGGCGACTAAAGGTAACAACCGCGTGGTGTACCTCAAGTACGCTAAAGCAGAAGACCTAGTTGATGTACTAAAAGGTGTCTCTGACAACCTACAGGCTGAGAAGCAAGCAGGTCAAAAAGGTGGTTCATCTTCTGCAAAACGTGGTGAAGTGGTGATTGCAGCTCATGAGGCAACTAACTCGCTCGTACTGACGGCTCCGCCAGATATCATGATGGCACTGCAGGACGTGATTTCTCAGTTGGATATCCGTCGTGCGCAAGTATTGATTGAAGCGCTAATCGTTGAAATGTCGGAAGGTGATGGTATTAACCTTGGCGTTCAATGGGGCTCGTTGGAAACGGGTGCAGTTATCCAATACGGCAACACTGGTGCACCGATTGGTCAGGTGATGGTTGGTCTGGAAGAAGCGAAAGATACGACTGAAAAGAAACCGATTCGTGACTCAAATACTGGTGCGATTAAGTACTACGAAGAAACGACAGTGAAAGGTGACTATTCGACCCTAGCATCCGCTCTTGGTGGTGTTAATGGTGCGGCAATGAGCATCATGATGGGTGACTGGACTGCACTGATTACGGCAGTGTCATCGGACTCAAACTCAAACATTCTGTCCTCTCCAAGCATTACTGTAATGGATAACGGTGAAGCGTCATTCATTGTTGGTGAGGAAGTGCCGGTAATTACTGGTTCTACTGCAGGCTCAAACAATGACAACCCATTCCAAACGGTCGATCGTAAGGAAGTGGGTATCAAACTGAAAGTGGTTCCTCAGATCAACGAAGGTGACTCTGTTCAACTGAACATTGAACAAGAAGTTTCTAACGTGCTAGGTGCAAATGGTGCTGTCGACGTGCGTTTTGCTAAGCGCCAATTGAACACTTCAGTAATGATTCAAGACGGTCAAATGCTGGTTCTTGGTGGCCTAGTTGATGAGCGTGCACTTGAAAGTGAATCTAAAGTGCCGCTGCTGGGCGATATTCCAGTGCTTGGTCATCTGTTTAAATCAACCAGCACACAAACTGAGAAGCGTAACTTGATGGTGTTCATCAAGCCGACCATTATCCGTGATGGTATGACGGCTGATGGTATTACGCAGCGTAAGTACAACTTCATCCGTGCTGAGCAGCTATACAAAGCACAAGAAGGTTTGAAACTGATGGATGATTCAAACATTCCAGTGATGCCTGAATTTGGTCAGGAACGTAAGCACCCTGCTGAAATCCAAGCCTTCATCGATCAGATGGTAAAGAATAATGGTTGATATGTTAGACACTGCGCCAAGTATGCGCCGTCTGCCATTCAGTTTTGCCAACCGCTTTAAACTGGTATTGGAGACGGAGCACCCTGAGCGCCCTCCAATTCTGTATTACGTAGAGCCGCTCAATCCTGCGGCTCTCGTTGAAGTACGCCGAGTTCTAAAACAAAACTTTATCCCTCAAGCGATGGATAAAGAAGCGTTCGACAAAAAGCTCACTGAAGCTTATCAGCGAGACTCTTCTGAAGCTCGTCAGTTGATGGAAGACATTGGTGCAGACAGTGATGACTTCTTCTCTTTAGCGGAAGAATTGCCGCACGATGAAGACTTGTTGGAGTCTGAAGATGATGCACCAATCATCAAATTGATTAACGCCATGCTTGGTGAAGCGATCAAAGAAGGGGCGTCGGATATCCATATCGAGACGTTTGAGAAAACCCTTTCGATTCGTTTCCGTGTTGATGGTGTATTGCGTGAAGTCTTAACCCCAAGCCGCAAGCTCGCTCCTTTGCTGGTTTCTCGTGTGAAGGTAATGGCGAAGCTTGATATTGCAGAAAAACGCGTACCTCAAGATGGTCGTATTTCGCTGCGTATTGGTGGTCGTGCAGTAGACGTGCGTGTGTCGACCATGCCTTCATCACATGGTGAACGTGTCGTAATGCGTCTGTTGGATAAGAACGCGACTCGTCTTGATTTGCATAGTTTGGGTATGACGCCGTCTGTGCATGACAACTTCCGTCATTTGATTGGTCGTCCTCATGGCATCATATTGGTGACCGGTCCGACAGGTTCGGGTAAGTCGACCACCTTGTATGCTGGCTTACAAGAGATCAACAGCAACGAGCGCAATATTCTTACCGTTGAAGACCCGATTGAATTTGATATCGATGGCATCGGTCAAACGCAAGTGAACCCGAAGGTCGACATGACGTTTGCGCGTGGTTTGCGTGCGATTCTTCGTCAAGACCCAGACGTCGTGATGGTCGGTGAGATCCGTGACTTAGAAACCGCACAGATTGCTGTACAAGCGTCTTTGACTGGTCACTTAGTAATGTCAACGCTACACACCAATACCGCAGTTGGCGCAATCACGCGTCTGCGCGATATGGGTATCGAACCATTCCTGATTTCTTCTTCGCTATTGGGCGTGCTAGCTCAGCGCCTAGTTCGTACACTTTGTTCTGACTGTAAAGAACCATACGAAGCGGATAAAGAACAGAAGAAGCTGTTTGGTTTAGAAGAACACGAATCATTGACTTTGCATCGTGCTAAAGGTTGTGAAGTGTGTAACCAGAAAGGTTACCGTGGACGTACTGGTATTCATGAACTGCTGATGGTGGATGAGAAGGTTCAAGAGCTGATCCACAGTGAAGCGGGTGAGCAAGAAATTGAAAAAGCCGTACGTGCACACACACCAAGCATTCGTAGTGATGGTTTAAGTAAGGTCCACCGTGGTATCACTTCTCTTGAAGAAGTCATGCGAGTGACCAAGGAAGCGTAATGGCAGCATTTGAATACAAAGCGCTGGATGCGAAAGGCAAACAAAAGAAAGGCACTATTGAAGGGGATAACGCCCGTCAGGTGCGCCAACGCCTAAAAGAGCAGGGCATGATCCCTGTTGAGGTGATGGAAGCCAAAGCGAAAGCCGCTAAGTCTTCAGGTGGTTCGGTTGGCTTCAAGCGTGGTATCAAAACCGCAGAACTTGCCTTGATTACGCGTCAGCTATCAACGCTTGTACAATCTGGTATGCCATTGGAAGAGTGTTTAAAAGCTGTTTCTGAGCAAGCTGAAAAGCCGCGTATTCGTTCGATGATCGCAGCAGTGCGCTCAAAAGTGACGGAGGGTTATCCGCTGGCAGACAGTTTGGGTGATTACCCACATGTGTTTGATGAGCTATTCCGTTCTATGGTGGCTGCTGGTGAAAAATCTGGCCACTTAGATGCGGTACTGGAGCGATTAGCGGAATACGTAGAAAACCGCCAGAAGATGCGTAATAAACTGCTTCAAGCCATGATTTACCCTGTGGTACTTGTGGTGTTTGCGGTGGGGATCGTGTCGTTACTGCTTTCTTCTGTGGTGCCGAAAATCATCGAACCAATCATTCAAATGGGGCAAGAGCTACCACAGTCGACGCAAGTATTGTTGTCAGCCAGTGAATTTGTCCAAGAATGGGGTTTAATCATCTTTGTTGTGTTGGTGGTGTTTTTCTATGGCTTGAAGCTCGCACTGCAAAGACCCAATTTCCGTTTAGCATGGGACAGAAAAATCCTCAGTCTGCCTTTGCTAGGCAAAATCTCTCGAGGTCTTAATACGTCTCGATTTGCGCGCACGTTATCGATTTGTACTTCAAGTGCGATTCCTATTCTTGAAGGTATGCGCGTCGCGGTGGACGTTATGTCAAACCGATACGTGAAACAACAGGTCTTAGTGGCGGCTGACAACGTACGTGAAGGTGCAAGTCTGCGCAAAGCGTTGGATCAAACTCGCTTGTTTCCACCAATGATGCTGCACATGATTTCTAGTGGTGAGCAGAGTGGTGAACTAGAGAGCATGCTAACCCGTGCGGCTGACAACCAAGACCAAAACTTTGAATCTACAGTGAATATCGCTTTGGGGATTTTCACTCCAGTGTTAATTGCACTGATGGCTGGTCTCGTTCTTTTCATCGTAATGGCGACATTGATGCCAATGTTGGAAATGAATAACTTGATGAGCGGATAAAATTCGAGTTAAGTCGTGTCTATTGATGGCACGGCTTGAATCTAACTTTCGGAGAAAATAATGAAATTTAAGCGCAGTAAGCAACAAGGCTTCACTCTATTAGAAGTAATGGTTGTTGTTGTTATTCTAGGTATTTTGGCGAGTGTTGTTGTTCCTAATCTACTAGGTAACAAAGAAAAAGCAGACCAACAAAAGGCGATCACAGACATCGTGGCATTGGAAAACGCGTTGGACATGTACAAGCTGGATAACAGCGTTTACCCAACGACAGACCAAGGTCTAGATGCATTGGTGAATAAGCCTTCTAACCCAGAGCCGCGTAACTACCGTGACGGTGGTTACATCAAGCGTCTACCATCTGATCCATGGGGCAACGAGTACCAGTACCTAAGCCCTGGTGACAATGGCACGATTGATATCTTTACTCTAGGCGCTGATGGTCAAGAAGGCGGCGAAGGTCCGGCTGCAGATATCGGCAACTGGAACATGCAAGATTTCCAATAAGCCCTCGCTTAAACCAGCACTAATGAAAAAAATGCAAAAACACCTCGGTTTTACATTGATAGAAATTCTATTGGTGCTGGTTTTGTTATCCCTTACCGCTGTCGCGGTGATCGCAACTTTGCCTACCAGTCAAAAAGACCTTTCCAAACAATACGCGCACAGTTTTTTTCAGCGCTTACAACTGCTTAATGAAGAAGCAGTACTAAGTGGCAAAGATTTTGGTTTGCGTGTTGATGACGTTAAATCTACCTACACTTTGTTGAGCTTGACCCAAGATGGCTGGCAACCACTGGAATTAAAGCAGATCCCAAGTGAAACCAAGCTTGAGGGGGATATTTCTCTGCAGTTGGATTTAGGTGGTGGTGCGTGGGATAAAGACGATCGACTGTTCGAACCTGGCTCCTTGTTTGATGAAGACATGTTTGCCGAGGAAGAGGACAAAAAGAAAAAGAAAGTGAAGCCACCTCAAGTGTTCATTTTCTCTAGTGCAGAGATTACGCCTTTCACCCTGTCATTCTTCCCTGAAGAGGGAGATGCATTTAACGATGGCTGGCGGATCATTGGTAAAGAGACTGGCGAGATAGAGTTATTAGCGCCAGGAGAAGAAGCAGAAGACGATGACAATACGACATTCTAAGCCAAATCGTATTGGCACATCGCACTGCAATACTCGAGGTATGACATTACTTGAGGTGTTAGTCGCACTTGCGATTTTTGCCACAGCCGCGATCAGTGTGATCCGCTCTGTGAGCCAACACATCAATACGGTCAGTTATTTAGAAGAAAAAATGTTTGCAGCTATGGTTGTGGATAACCAAATGGCGAATGTGATGCTCTCAACGGAAAAGCTTAAAGCAAAGAACGGTACTGAAGAGCTAGCAGGGCGCACTTGGTATTGGAAAATCACACCCGTTGCCACCACGCAGCCATTGCTGAAAGCATTTGATGTCAGTGTCGCGACTGAGAAAAACGCGAGCCCAGTGGTTACGGTGAGAAGTTATGTTGCGCAGTAAGATTCAACGTATCAACAAATACCGCAAACGCAATCAACGTGGTTTTACTTTGATTGAAGTACTGGTGTCGATTGCCATTTTTGCCAGCATGAGTGTTGCTGCTTACCAAGTCGTGTCACAAGTGCAGCGCAGCAATGTGTTGTCCCAAGAGCGTACTCAGCGCCTTAATGAGCTGCAACGTGCGATGGTGATGATGGATAACGATTTTCGCCAAATGGCAATGCGTCAGATGCGTACCAATGGCGAAGAACCATCAAAGCAACTACTGTTTTGGTCAGATTATCTGCTTGATTCAGATGCAAAAGGCGTGATGTTTGCTCGTCTAGGTTGGCACAACCCACAACAGCAATTTCCACGTGGTGAAGTCACGAAAGTGGGCTATCGCATTAAAGATGAAGTGCTGCAACGTGTGTGGTGGCGATACCCAGATACGCCAACAGGGCAAGAAGGGATCGTGACGCCTTTACTCACTCAGGTCGAAGAATTCGATATGCGCTTTTATGATGGAAAGTCATGGAAGAAAGAATGGGCAAGTAGCAGTGAGTTACCTAAAGCGGTATCGGTTATTTTGAAGCTAAAAGACTATGGTGAGATCACTCGCACCTATCTGACGCCGGATGGAAAACTTGCGTCAAGTAGCCAAGATAACTCTGGCGGTAGCAACTCGTCTGGAGGTAATAATGGCTAGTCGTCAACGTGGGGTCGCGCTCCTTATCGTTTTGATGCTACTTGCCATCATGACGACAGTCGCCGCAAGTATGTCAGAGCGACTGTTTTTGCAGTTTCAACGCGCCTCAAACCAGATTAATTATCAGCAGGCGTATTGGTACAGCTTAGGGGTAGAGGCTCTAGCCGAAATTGGTATTGAGCAAAGTTACAAAGACAGCGATACCATTAATTTAAGTCAGCCGTGGGCGATCAAAGAGCAGGTTTATCCGCTCGACTATGGTCAAGCCGCTGGTCGTATTATCGATAAACAGGCGTGCTTTAACTTGAACGTATTGGCAAGTGTCCAACCTAATGGCGCGCAAGCAACTCGTCCATACTTAGTGCAAGTCTTTCAACGTTTGATGGAAGAAATGGACGTTGAACCTTACCAAGCTGAAGTGATTGCCGATTCAACATGGGAATATGTTGATAGTGATAGCACAGTGCGTTCTACGACAGGTGTGGAAGACAGCACCTATGAAGCGATGAAACCCCAATACTTGCCACCAAATGGTTGGATGGCGGATGCGAGTGAGTTACGCGCGGTTTACCAAGTGAGTGGCGATATCTATCAGAAGATAGCCCCAATGGTTTGTGCGCTCCCAAGCGATGATTGGCGTTTGAACGTAAACACAATTGACGTTGAACAAGCACCGATCTTAGTTGCGATGTTTACGCCCGGCTTGAGTAGCAGCGATGCGGTGCAACTGATAGAAAAGCGTCCTTTTGATGGTTGGGATAGCGTTGATGAATTTTTAGCTGAGTCGGAATTAGCTGGCTTAAGTGGTGATGTAAAGAAAAATGCCAAAGGTTATTTGGGAGTAGACAGTTCCTTCTTTGAACTGGATGCACAGGTGTTGGTGGATGAATCCCGAGTGCGTATTCGAAGCCTTTTGCAAAGTACAAATAGAGAAACGGTGACTGTCGTTCGCCGTCGTTTTGGAGGAATCAGTGAGCGAGTTTCTGACCGTTCGGCTGAGTAGCGAACAACAAAGTACCATTCCATGGTTGGTGTGGTCGACACAACAGCAAGAAGTGATTGCCAGTGGTGAAATTGCCGGATGGGAACATCTGGACGAACTGGTAGCCTACGCTGATCAGCGACAAGTTGTTGCGCTGTTAGCCAGTAATGATGTTGTGTTAACAGAAGTAGATATCCCACCAGGCGCATCGCGTCAGTTTGACAGCATGCTGCCATATCTGGTGGAAGACGAAGTCGCGCAAGACGTGGACAACCTGCATTTCACAGTATTAAACAAGCAAGCAGAAACAGCACAAGTGTGTGCAGTGGAGCGAGCTTGGATTCAGACCATTTTGCAGCGTTTCTCCAGCCAAGGTCTTGTGATCAAGCGTATGTTGCCTGATGTTTTGGCAATGCCTGCGAATGATGAAAACAGTTCGGCTGCAATGCTAGGCGAGCAATGGTTAATTCGTCATTCTGACACTCAAGGTGCTGTGGTGGATGCATCCTGGCTTGATCTGTATTTATCCGCTTACCTTCAAAGTCATGAAGGTTGGAAGCTTGATTGCTACAGCTCTGTACCAGAATCAACGGTGCCAGATATCTGGGTAGCAAAACCAGAAGAAATGACCATGGCACTGCTGGCGAAAGGGGTTGCAGAGAGCAAAATCAATCTCCTTACTGGCGCTTTTAAACCGAAATCCTCGTGGGGCAAGTACGTTAAGGTATGGCAGAAAACGGCGATTGCCGCTGGTGTGTTGTTGGTAGTACTTGTTGGTCAACAATTGTTGATGGTTCATAAATACGAAGCGCAAGCACAAGCGTATCGCGAAGAAAGTGAACGTATTTTCCGTCAAATATTCCCGAATAAGCGTCGTATTCCGACAGTCAGCTACTTGAAGCGTCAAATGACCGATGAAGAACGCCGTTTATCTGGTGGATCGAGTGATGTGGCGATGCTGTCTTGGATCGCGGCACTGCCAACGACTCTGGGACAGGTGAATGATCTGCAAATCACCAGCTTTAAATATGACGGTCAACGTGGCGAAGTTCGTATTCAAGCGAGCAGCTCTGACTTCCAGCCATTTGAACAAGCACGTGTGAAACTGGCGGAGAAGTTTAACGTCGAACAAGGTCAACTGAACCGCAACGGCAACGTTGTGATGGGCAGTTTTGTGTTGAAGCGTCAGTGAGGTGATGATGAAGAATTTAATCGCACAAGCTCAAGCTTGGTGGAGCAGCATCTCGCAACGTGAGCAACGTCTGGTGATGGGCGGTAGCATTATTGCTGTCCTTGGCATCATTTACTGGGGCCTTTTACAGCCAATGAATCAACGAGCTGAATTAGCTCAGTCTCGAATTCAAAGTGAGAAACAACTGCTAACTTGGGTACAAGATAAAGCCGATGATATTACCGCACTACGTAAAAGTGGCGGTGTTAGCTTTTCCAATCAACCATTGAACCAAGTGGTGTCTTCATCTGCGCGCCGCTACAAAGTTGAACTGATCCGTGTACAACCGCGTAATGATAGCGTTCAGGTGTGGATTAAGCCTCTGGCATTCAATCAGATGGTGGATTGGTTGCGTTATCTAAAAGAACAACAAGGGATTGAGGTGGAATTCCTAGACATCGACCGCACTGAGCAAGCTGGTATGATCGACGTAAACCGCCTGCAATTTAAGCGAGGTTAAGGTGAAAAAAGCTGTTCTTTACGTTGTTATTTTTATTGCCTTTTTCTCGACTAGTTTAATTGCTGGTTTGCCAATCTCTTGGGTACTACAACAAGTGCCTATGGTGCGAGGTTTAGATATTCAAGGTGCGCAAGGCACGGTTTGGCAAGGTAGCGCATCCAATGTGCGTTGGCAGCGTCAAAACCTGGGAGAATTGAACTGGGACTTCCAACTGTCGGGGCTATTTACCGGTAAAGCCGAGTTTGCGGTACGTTTTGGTCGCGGTAGCGATATGGACGTTCGTGGACGAGGTTTGGTTGGCTACAGCCTTACCAGTGGTCCGTATGCTGAAAACTTAGTCGCATCTATTCCTGCGGCAAAAGTGGTTGAACAGGCACGCCTTCCAGTTCCTGTTGGGGTGGAAGGGCAACTTGAACTGAACATCCGCCATGCGACATACGCAGCACCTTGGTGTAAGACTGCGGAAGGCACGTTAGTTTGGAGTGCGAGTGGTATTCAAAGCCCGCTAGGTAGCCTTGAACTTGGGCCTGTCATTGCCGATTTAAACTGCAAAGATAGCGTATTATCAGCGTCTGGCGAACAGAAGAGTCAACAAGTATCAGCGGCGTTTTCCGCTGAGCTCATGCCAAATCAGCGTTACTCAACGAAAGCTTGGTTTAAACCAGGAGCGGAGTTCCCATCGGGTATGAGCGACCAACTAAAATGGCTGGGTAATCCTAACTCGCAAGGTCAATACGAGTTTGATTACAAAGGGCGTTTCTAGCCAAATCTGTCATTCAGAACATTATCAAAGAGCTGCCAGTGTGCAGCTCTTTTTGCTTTTGGATCATGGTAGGCTAAACCCTCTATTTGCTGTACGAAAACTTAGTTGGTTATTAGTTTTATCTTTAACCTTATGATTTTTATGTGAATAATGCGGCTTTGTGCAGGTTGGTAAGCATTTGGATCATAGTAGACCAAATACTCCTAACGCTGTACAAAAGGCAAAAAGAAAGGCCACGAAGTGAATTCGTGACCTTCTTTCTCATTGATATAGTCAGGTTGAGTGGCGATCAATCTTTGTGTTGTAGAATCTCATTCCAAGGCAAATCAGCATCGCCAAGTACGATAAAGTTTGGGTTCTCCAACGTCTCGCGCTCATTGTAAGATAGCGGTTCAAGTTGCGTACTGAGAATTCGTCCGCCCGCTTCTTCTACAATGCATTGTGTAGCAGCGGTATCCCACTCGCCAGTTGGACCTAGACGTAAATAGCAGTCCACTGCACCTTCAGCAACAAGGCACGCTTTGAGTGCGGCAGAGCCAAGTGGAATCAAATCGTAATTCCAAGCGCTACTCATGCGACTCGTGATGCGGTTAATGTCTTGACGACGGCTGATCGCGATAGCAATGTTTTGTCCAGGTTGCTCATGTTTATGAGTGTGGATTTTTACACTTTCAGACATGTCTGGAATCTTCCACGCGCCCTTACCGTTGTATGCATAATACGTAACACCAGAAACCGGACCGTAGACTACGCCCATGGTGGGTTTGTTGTTGTCGATAAGCGCAATAATGGTTGCAAAGTCGCCGCTGCGTGCGATGAACTCTTGTGTGCCATCAAGTGGGTCGACTAACCAGTAGCGTTCCCATTGTGCACGCTGCTCTAAGCTAATATCTGCAGCTTCTTCAGAAAGCACCGGGATATCTGGCGTCAACTCACTTAAACGCTCGGTGATCAGCTTGTGCGCCGCGATATCTGCGCTGGTGACTGGGGTCTCGTCACTTTTAGTGTATGCTTCGTACTGCTTTTTCTCGTATATATCGAGAATCAATTGTCCTGCGCTGCGAGCAATTTCGATGACTTGCGGAAGCAGGTGAGATAAATCTTTTGTCATTGGCATAAGTAATGGTCCTTTCTCACTATTATGGTCCAGCTCTTCGGCTGTGATTAATTTTGTTTGTGAGTGGTGTTTTGTAAGTGTTTCAGTGCCAACATCAACGCTGTGATGCTTCGTGCTTCACAAAAATCTAAGTGCGTTAATAGTTCTTCCGCTTGCGCTAATGGCCAGCGAACGATTTCTAATGGTTCTGGCTCATCACCTTCTTGTTTCTCTGGGTATAGGTTTTGTCCCAAGAACAGCGTCATTTTGCTCGAGAAGTAAGAAGGCGCAAGGATCACTTGTTTTAAGGGTGTTAGCTCATGAGAACCAAAACCAATTTCTTCTTTTAACTCTCGATCTGCTGCTTCTATCGGTGTTTCTCCAGGGTCGATAAGACCTTTCGGAAAGCCGAGTTCGTAGCGTTCTGTGCCCGCTGCGTATTCACGTACTAGCAGTAAGTCACCTTGCTCAGTGATAGGCACTACCATCACGGCATCGCGACCACTTGGTTTCATGCGCTCGTAAGTACGCAGTTCACCATTAGAGAAGCGAAGGTCGAGGGCTTCCACTGCAAACAGCTTAGATTGTGCGACCGTCTGACAAGAGAGTATCTCTGGTGGGGTCCTTTTCGACATAGCGCTGGCTCCTTAGTGTCGTTTACTCAGCGAAAGAAATGAGATTTCTTAATATATGAGAAGAAAGCTCGAGTTTCTAGCGTGATGATTCAGCTTAACTCAATTGAAAACAAAAATGGGAGGCAAACGCCTCCCATTTCTCGTCGATATGCATCGCTAACAAGCCATGAACGACTTAGTAGTAAGAGTGATCACCACGATCGTGCTCTGTTGCATCGCGAACTGCCGTCAGTTCACCAACGAATTGGTTTAGAAGTTCTTTTTCAATGCCTTCTTTTAGCGTTACATCGACCATTGAACAGCCGTTACAACCGCCGCCGAATGCAACGATTGCGATGCCATCGTCTGTGATTTCAACTAGATTTACGTGACCACCGTGACCTGCAAGTTGTGGGTTCACTTGAGTTTGGATTACGTACTCAACACGTTCTACAAGTGGAGCGTCGTCCGCCACTTTACGCATTTTTGCGTTTGGCGCTTTTAGTGTTAGCTGAGAACCCATTTTGTCTGTCACAAAGTCGATTTCAGCGTCTTCTAGAAACGGTAGGCTTAGCTCGTCAACGTAAGCTGAAAAACCGCTGTAAGGGATTTCAGTGTCAGTACCCTCAATGGCTTCTGGTGGGCAGTAAGACACGCCACACTCTGCGTTTTGTGTTCCTGGGTTCACGACGAAAATACGAATGTTTGTGCCTTCAGGCTGTTGACCTAAAAGGTTGGCGAAATGCGTTTGCGCAGTTTCTGTAATAGTAATATTTGACACGACGAATACCTGAGTAATTTTGTAGGCTATTGCTGCTATTCTACTCCTGTTGACGCCTCGGTCTAGTCTTTTTGATGCTAAGACATGGCGAAGCGATCTAGATTGAGCCGGGGGCAGGAGTTCTGCAGATGCAGTAAATATCGATGCTTTCTACGCCAACTTCAAGTAGTAAATGACATAATTGTCGGACCGTACTACCTGTTGTAACCACATCATCCACAATCGCGACGTGGGAAAAGTCCACCTCACCTTGTAGGGCAAATGCCCCTTGCAGGTTTTGCTCGCGACTGGCTTTTTTGTTTCCTCGCTGCGACTGAGCGCTTTTGACACGTTTAAATACCTTGCTTTCATATCGCACATCTAAATGGCGGGCGAGGTGTTTGGTTAAGATATGGCTCTGATTGAAGCCTCGTTTTATGTAGCGCTGCCAGTGAACGGGCACGCTGGTGATGACGGGGGCAGGCTGCTCAATTCGTTCTGCTAATAGTTGAGTAAGCGTACTCACCTGCCATGCCTCGCCGTGATCTTTAAAGCGCTGTACTTGTTGAGAGAGCGGAAAGTCATAGTCACCTAAGGTATACAAACGCCGCCATGGTGGTGGCTCTTTCAGGCATTCTCCGCACTCTGCGGAGGATTGTGATTCCTCTTCTGTCATTTTTAAACCACAACGTGAGCAGCGTTTGATTGGTGTGAGGTGGTCAAAACAGCTGTCACACCAACGCATTAGGTTGGGCGTTTGGCGGTGAGGTATGGGAAATCGGCATAATCCGCATTGGCTACTGAGTACGCGATGCATGATGTTTTGCCATTGATGAGATAACATACAATCCATCCAAGGTGAGCGAGCCATCAGACTAAAGCTTGGATTGCGTTGTAAGGAATAAGATAAGTGGGAGAGAACGAGAGCATGAGCACGAATTTACACTGGCAGTCATTTGGTCAAGGACCAGATTTGGTGTTGCTTCATGGTTGGGGTATGAATGGTGCGGTATGGCAGCAGACCGTCGAGTCTCTTCAACCTTATTTCCGAGTGCATGTGGTCGATCTTCCGGGGTACGGACACAGCGCAGAATCTCACGCTGAAGATTTAGCAAAAATCGCTGACCTTGTTTTGCAAGACGCACCAGAGAAAGCAGTTTGGCTTGGCTGGTCATTAGGTGGCTTGGTGGCAACCCACATTGCACTTAATGCTCCGCAGCGTGTGAGCAAATTAATCACGGTAGCAAGTTCACCAAAATTTGCTGCTGAGCGTCCTTGGCGTGGTATTCAACCTAACGTGTTAACCGCATTCACCGATCAATTGCTGGAAGACTTCTCTGTCACTATTGAGCGTTTTATGGCGCTGCAAGCGATGGGCAGCCCGTCTGCGCGCAAAGACGTTAAACAACTCAAACAAGCGGTGCTATCGCGTCCGCAGCCGAACCCTGATTCGTTGTTGGTTGGTTTGAACATTCTTGCCGATGTGGATCTGCGCGATGCGCTGACTTCCCTTTCTATGCCGATGCTGCGCCTTTATGGTCGACTTGATGGCTTAGTGCCAATCAAAGTGGCAAGTGACTTAAGCGAGCAGTTGCCAAGCACTCAGCAGTTTGTTTTCAATCAATCCTCTCATGCGCCGTTCATGACCGAACATGAAGCGTTTTGTCTCCAAGTGAGAGAATTTGCCGCTTAACGGTTAGGCCTGCACATCTAAACGAATAAAACTCCTAAAGCTGATTAAAAATTGGTCGATATAAGTTTTAGCGAACTCTTCTTGTGGGAGGAGTTTGCTGTATTGACGAGTTGGGCGACTCTGAGGAGGGTTCGCAATGATTGTGTCACCGGCTAACGTTAGCGTGCCACTGATCGCCCCATCCGTTAATGTGCAGACGGAACAAGCTGCTCGTGACAATAAAGTCCGAGAACCTGTGACGCCAACAGTCGCACTGGCGAAAACCAATGCGGAGCGCAAAGTAAAAAGTGATGAGAAACGGCGTCGCCAATCCTCGTGGGACCCATCGGAGCATCCTGACTACGAAGTGGAACCCGAGGTGGATACCTGTTATCACGAAGAACCGAAAGACACGCTAGAACGTCTTTTCGGTTTGCTAGCGCTCAAGAGTTACAGTGAAGATCAGGGTAAGGGCTACGCGATACGCTTTCGATTACCTAAGCGCATTTTGGATGCTGCGGTCAAAGAGGGATTGATGGAAAAGCGCAGGAAGGTGATTAAGTTTCATTATGGTCACTCGGTCGCGCCCCATACACCGTCAGAAGTGATAGCAGTATTATGACGACTCAATATCCTACTCAAATAAAAACGCTCCAAGCAGAATAACTGATTGGAGCGTTTTCTTTTTAGCTATGAAAACGAGTTAGCGGTGAAGCCTAGGCGAGATTACTTTTTCGCTTTAGCAAACGCTGCTGCAAAAGCACCGCCCATTGCGCTGTTAGATGACGAGTCATCACGGCGAGGCTGACGACGTTGCGGTTGGTCATTACGACGCGGTGCTGCTGATGAGCGTTGGCTGCGGTTGTCTTGACCCGGCTCGTCGTTCAAACGCATCGATAAACCAATACGCTTGCGCTGCACGTCCACTTCCATCACTTTTACTTTAACGATGTCGCCCGCCTTCACCACTTCACGTGGATCAGACACAAAGCGGTCTGTCAGTGCAGAGATATGTACGAGACCGTCTTGGTGAACGCCGATATCAACGAAGGCACCGAAGTTGGCTACGTTAGACACCACGCCTTCTAGAATCATGCCTGGTTCCAAATCAGATACCGAGTTTACGCCTTCTGCAAACGTCGCCGTTTTGAATTCTGGACGCGGGTCACGACCCGGCTTATCTAGCTCTTTGATGATGTCTGTAATGGTTGGCACACCGAAGTTATCGTCGGTGTAATCGACCGCATGCAGACCTTTTAGGAAGCTTGAATCACCAATCAGTGCTTTGATGTCTTTGTTGTTCTTCTCAGAGATCGCTTTTACCACTGGGTACGCTTCTGGGTGAACCGCAGACGCATCAAGAGGGTTCTTACCATCCATAATACGTAGGAAACCTGCACACTGCTCGAACGCCTTAGGACCCAAGCGAGGCACTTTCTTCAAGGTCGTACGTGCTTCGAAACGACCGTTTTCATCACGGAAGTCGACAATGTTCTGCGCGATGGTGCTCGACAAGCCCGCTACGCGCGTCAGTAGCGCTGCAGAAGCGGTATTCACGTCTACGCCGACCGCGTTTACACAGTCTTCCACAATCGCATCTAGGCGTTTTGCCAGCATAGATTGGCTAACATCATGCTGGTACTGACCCACGCCAATTGATTTAGGATCGATTTTCACTAGCTCAGCCAGTGGGTCTTGCAGGCGACGGGCAATCGACACCGCACCACGCAGAGACACGTCCATATTTGGGAATTCTTTTGCTGCAAGCTCAGACGCTGAGTAAACCGATGCTCCCGCTTCACTCACGATGATTTTCTGAACTTTCAAGTTGCCACGTTTGATGACGTCCGCGACAAAGCTGTCGGTTTCACGTGAAGCCGTGCCGTTGCCGATCGCAATTAAATCCACATTGTACTTGCGTACCAACTGATCAACGATTTGCGCTGATTTGTCGTATTGCTTTTGTGGTGGGTGAGGGTAGATGGTTTCGGTTGCAAGCACCTTACCAGTCGGATCGACAATAGCGATCTTCGAGCCTGTGCGCAGACCCGGATCGAGACCAAGTGTTGCGCGAGGACCTGCCGGTGCTGCCATCAACAAGTCTTTTAGGTTAGTGGCAAATACTTCAATCGCTTCGATTTCTGCGCGCTCTTTCATTGCGCCCATTAGCTCGGTTTCCATGTGCATCGATACTTTGATGCGCCATGCCCAGCTGATCACTTGCTTACGCCACGTATCCGCAGGTGCGCTGCTAAGTGTCACGCCGTAGTGGTCAGCGATAATCGTTTCGCAGTAAGACTGACGCGAGCCTTCTTCCTGTTCTGGATCGGCATTCATTGCCAATGTCAGGAAGCCTTCGTTACGACCACGTAGCATTGCCAGTGCGCGGTGCGATGGTACTTTGCTTAATGGTTCGTTGTGGTTGAAGTAATCTTTAAACTTCTCACCTTCTTGCTCTTTGCCTTCAACGACGCGAGCACCCATTTCCGCATTGCGGTTTAGGTGACCACGGATTTTCTCCAGTAGGTTTGCGTCTTCCGCGATGCGTTCCATGATGATTGCGCGAGCGCCATCCAGTGCGGCTTTGGTGTCTGCCACGCCTTTGTCTGCATCAAGGTATTTGCTTGCTTCGCTTTCTGGCTCAGTTTGCGGATGATTCCAAAGCTGGTCTGCAAGTGGCTCAAGACCCGCTTCAATCGCGATCTGACCTTTGGTGCGACGCTTTGGTTTGTAAGGTAAGTACAAGTCTTCAAGACGAGTTTTGCTGTCTGCCTGAGTGATCTCTTGTTCTAGCTCTGGTGTAAGTTTGCCTTGTTCTTGGATCGACTTCAGGATGGTTTGACGACGATCATCAAGCTCACGAAGGTAAGACAGACGGCTGTCTAGAGTACGCAGTTGGGTATCATCAAGTCCGCCTGTTACCTCTTTACGGTAACGTGCAATAAATGGGACCGTGTTACCGTCATCGATAAGGGTTACAGCAGCGTTGACTTGCTCAGGGCGAACATTCAGCTCTTGAGCAATCATGCGACAGATAGCTTGGCTCATCCGTGTATTCTCTTTAATTCTGTTTAGGTATTGGTTGTGTATAGAACATTGGGGTCATTCATGGAATTTGCAATGTTTTAAACTAGTCACGCGAAAATTTACCGAGCGCTGGTGGACATCAGTCAGATTTGTGTCAAAACTGTAAGTAAATTGAGAACTTATACATTTGGTTATCGACTAACCCTGTACCTTAGCTCATACGGAAAATAATGATGAAGAAAATGTCTTTGGCTTTGGCGCTCTCTGGTGCCTTATTGGCGACGCCGCTCGCTTGGTCGCAAACACTTTCCGCGACCACTCAAAATCCGATTTACCAACTTGATGATAAAGTCGTATTGGGGCGAGTAGAGAGTGTTTACTACAGCGAAATTCCTGAGCTAAGCGATGTGCCTTTTATCGGTAAGATTGATACCGGTGCAGATACCACCTCAATGCACGCAGAAAACATCCACGTTAGCAGTAGTAATCCTGAATACAAGAGCCTTAAAGATGACAAGCTGATGTGGGCCATCATTGATGATCTTGGCGGCACCAAAGCCAAATGGGATGCCGATAGCTTCGAGCCGTATCAAGTCACCGTGAGCTTCACTATTCATCATCCGTACACAGGTAAAGAAATTAAGATCACTGATGATCTTGAACGCATCAGTGCGATCCGTAGTCGTACCAGTGAAAAACCAATTTTACGTCCGACAGTGAAAATGCCGATGACCATTGCAGGGCACACTGTAGACACCGTGGTCAACCTGACCAAGCGCACTCAATTCTCAGCACCTATCTTGATTGGTAAGACTTACCTCGATAACAACGCGTGGGTGTTTGCTGGTTACGATTACCTACAAGAGCAACAAAAGGCGCAGATGATCGGCAAGAAAGAAACGGTGGAAGTGGAGGGGGTGCCATACAAGGTAAGCATTTCGACCACCAGTCGTTACACCAACGTACATGCGCTGAACATCAAAGTCGATAAGAAGAAAAAACAAGTTTCTTTCACCCTTGAAGGCGAAAACGGTAAGCGTCACCCAATGACATTGCCACTCGTGCGTATGTTGAAAACCAGCAAGAGTGAGCGCCCTTTGGTTTACCTTCCGGTGCAAGTGAGCGAAACCGAGACGCAACAATGGCTGGTATACCTGCGTGATCGCAGCGGCTTCAGCTCACAAATCCGTCTGGGCAAAGACGTGGCAAGCCAGCACTTCGTGATCGATACCGACAAAGAGAACTTGCTCGGTGGTGTTGAAAAGTCATTTAAGAATGCTCTGAAATCTAAGCCATTGGTTATCTCACCAGAAGAGTCAGTCAACATTGATGGTCATGTACTGCCTGCGTATCCAACTTTCGCGGTGAAAACGCCGCTGTTGCGTGTCGATGGCTTTGAATTGACGGAAAAAGACAAGAAAGAAGTGGTGACCTTCTACCTGCCAAGCGCGAACGGCAAGGAAGAGAAAATCACTAAACGCGTATTGAAGAAGCTCAAAGTGGGGGATTCGGTTCGCCCAGTCGTCGAAGGTGACTTCCTGTTTGGTGATGAAGAGAAGAGTATCGAATTTGCCATTGATGTACTGGAGAAAGACGATCAAGTACAGCCGTTCTTTGTCTTTGGGCATAACATGGCGAAAGGCGGCGTATTGCTAAATACACGTGCAGACCACTTACTAGATGCGCGCTCGTTGTTTAGAGCGGGTCACATTGAGGTGGCAGAAGTGGAAGGCATGTCTTTCCCTGTGAAATTGGATACGGGCGCGGATGTGAGCTCAATTAATGCTCATAACATCAAGCAGTTCGAGAAAGATGGTAAAGACATGGTGAGCTTCACCTACGAGAACGACAGCGGCATGAAGAAAGAATTTACCAAGCCCGTTGTCGACGTGATGCGCATCAAAGCCAAAAAAGGTGAGAAAGCCAACGTACGCCCTGTGGTGGAAATGCACGTTAAGTTGGGCGAACTAGAGAAGAAGATTCGCGTTAACTTGCAAGATCGTAGCCGCTTCCATTACAGCATGATTCTAGGTAAGAACTTCTTGAAGCACGGTGCGATCGTTGCCAGCGATACCAACTACATTGTGACCGAGAAGCCAGACTACGAAGAGTAATCCTCAAGATTGGTACCTTAAAACGCAAAAGCCGCACTAAAAAGTGCGGCTTTCTTTTATCCGGTTGCAGAATCAATGTTGTTCGGCTTGGTAGCGAATGCTGTTGATAAACCATTCTTTGTAGCCTTCCGGCGTTCTTACTGCGAATTCGTCATCGACTTCTTTTTTTAGTAGTGCACGAGCCATTGGGGAATCAATCGAGATATAGCCTTTTGCATCACCATAGATTTCATCGGGACCAACGATGCGGAAATTCTTCACATCGCCCGCTTCATTCTCAATTTCCACCCAAGCACCAAAGAACACTTTGCCTTCTTGCTGAGGTGAGTAATCCACCACTTTGACTTGCTCTAGGCGCTTACGTAAGTATCTGACACGACGGTCAATTTCACGCAGGCGTTTTTTGTTGTACTGATAATCTGCGTTTTCGCTTCGGTCGCCCAAACTTGCTGCCCAAGTAACTTTTTTGGTGACTTCTGGGCGTTCTTCTCGCCATAAAAAGTCGAGTTCGGTTTTTAGGCGATTGTAGCCTTCACGGGTAATTAAATTGGTTTTCATTAGAAGTAAATCAGCCGTTATTGGATTCTGTTGATCATATACCCAAGTAACCTCAAGATGCTAGGTTCAGCGAGAATGACTTGGTTTGTAGACGCGGCGGCGATTTAAAGGTCTAGTGGGCCTAAATCAAGAATCGGCAACAAAGTATACAAGCCAAGACAACTCGCCCTTCGGGAGCGTGTCATTGACCCGACTTCTGCGTCAAACAACTTGGGAAGAGCTGGCTATTACACTGCGTTGTTTTCCTTGACCTCGAATCAATGACAGCGCTCTGAATCCTGTAGCTTGAAGTCACTTGGGTATAGCAGCCTTGATTTTGTCTGACTGTAAATTGTTGTGGTGAGAAGAAAAATAATGCGAAACGTCGAAATAAATCATCAAAACCGTGGCTAAGATAAAAAGAGTAACAATTTGCACAAGCACGTTTGAAAAAACAGTGATACATTTTTGACTATAGATCCCTCTGAAAGGATGTTTCAATGCAGGAAAATCATAAAATATTAGTGGTTGATGACGATGCTCGTTTGCGTGCTCTTTTGGAGCGTTACCTTTCTGAGCAAGGTTTTCAGGTGAGAAGTGTCGCTAACGGCGAGCAGATGGATCGTCTTCTGACCCGTGAAAACTTCCACCTTATGGTGCTGGATTTAATGTTGCCGGGCGAAGATGGCTTATCGATTTGTCGTCGTCTACGTCACGCCAACAACATGCTGCCTATCCTTATGCTGACGGCGAAAGGCGATGAAGTTGATCGTATCGTTGGTCTTGAAGTAGGTGCAGACGATTACTTACCAAAGCCGTTCAACCCGCGTGAACTGCTAGCTCGTATTAAAGCAGTACTTCGCCGCCAAACGGTTGAACTGCCAGGTGCGCCAAGCACGGAAGAGAAAGTGGTTGAGTTCGGTGACTTCCGTCTGAACCTCGGTACGCGTGAAATGTTCCGTGGTGATGAAGCGATGCCACTGACGTCGGGTGAATTCGCAGTGCTGAAAGCGCTTGTGACCAACGCTCGTGAGCCGATGTCGCGCGATAAGCTGATGAATATGGCTCGTGGTCGTGAATACTCAGCGATGGAACGTTCTATCGACGTTCAAATCTCACGTCTACGCCGCATGCTAGAAGACGACCCAAGCAAGCCGCGCTACATCCAAACGGTATGGGGTTTAGGTTACGTGTTCGTCCCAGACGGCAAAGAAGCGTAATACCTTCTACTGCCTGCCGATAATACTCGGCTGCTCATATTCCACCCTCAAACCCCCTTCCTGTTTGAGGGCTGGAAACTCGCAATTAATGTTGTTCACTAGGAACAGTCCATTAGGAATTCTCCATGCGAATCCGAAGTTCATTTACACAATCCATTCTGCTGTTCATCTCTTTGCTTCTCGCTAGCCAAGTCTTTTCTTACTACGCCGTTTTTAACTACGCGTTGATGCCAAGTTTGCAGCAGTTCAACAAAATTCTCGCTCACGAATTGAATCTAGTGCTCGATGAAGATGGTTTACTCAAGTCCGATGCGCCACTCCGTCATCAACTGCTGGAAAACTTGGGCGTGACGGTACATAGCGTCGATAGCGAGATGATGAATGAGTTCAATCATGCGATGTCGATTGATTTGATGTCGGAAGAGATGACGCAAGAGCTCGGTTCTCCAACGGAAGTGCGTTTGCTGCTTGGCAGTGAAAGCTACATTCTGTGGATGCGTATCGATCAGTTGCCGAACTCCATCATCCGTATTCCGCTCTCTGAATTGCAAGAAGAAGATTTTGCTCCGCTGTTCCGTAACAGCTTGATCATGGCGCTTCTGATCATTGCTGGTGGCTGGTTGTTTATCCGCTTGCAAAACCGACCTTTGATTGCGCTAGAAAAAGCCGCGAAAGGAGTAGGTCGAGGTGAAATTCCGCCGCCATTGCCAGAGAAAGGTGCTTCAGAAATCCGCTCTGTAACTCGCGCATTCAACCAGATGTCGAAAGGCATTCAAGAACTGGAAGAAGATCGTGCGCTACTGATGGCTGGCATCAGCCACGACTTACGCACGCCACTGACGCGTATTCGCCTTGCGACAGAAATGATGTCACCTGAAGACAGTTACTTAGCCGAAGGCATCATCAGTGATACCGAAGAGTGTAACGAGATCATCAGTCAGTTTATGGACTACCTCAAGCCAGTAAATAAAGAGTCGTTTGAGCAGGTGGACATCAATACCATTACCAGCGATGTAGCAACGTCGGAAGGGGGTTATGAAGTCGAAATCGAAACTGACCTCAATCCTACGATGCCAACCGCGAAAGGCAGTCCAATCGCGATTAAACGCGCGGTGAGTAACCTTGTAGTCAACGCTCTACGATACGGTAATGGCTGGGTGAAAATCAGTACGGGCGTCACTGCCGACAAACAGTTGGTGTGGGTGTGTGTTGAAGATAATGGTCCGGGCATCGAGCAATCGCAAATTGCACGCTTGTTTGAACCTTTTACTCGTGGTGACACGGCGCGAGGCAGTGAAGGGACTGGATTGGGCTTAGCCATTGTGAAGCGTATCGTCAGCCAACATTCTGGTTCGGTTGTGGTACGTAACCGCAGTGAAGGCGGGTTAAGCGCGCAAATCAGCTTCCCAACCAAGTAAGCTTTCTTCGCTCAACTGATTCCAATAAAAAAGCCCAACCAAAGTCTGGTTGGGCTTTCCGATCATCCTAGTGCAAGATTATACCAATTCCATCAATTATCTGCTCATTCTTGCTGGTTAAAATCACTTATAACAGTGTTAAAGATTTTGTAGGTAGAGTAACTAGCTAGCTGCAATCTTTGCCTTGTTCTAAGTGATTTTACCGGCGCAATTTCTTGAACATCTAATTAACGTAATTGGTATTAGGATTCTTTTATCTCTTGAGCTACCCGTTTATCTTCCTCTTCCAATTTCTCTGGAAGCAGTAGGTTCAATACGATAGCGGTGATGCCGCCTGCTGCCACGCCCGTGGAGAAAATGCTCTTGATAAACTCAGGCATGAATTGCAGAATTTCAGGTTTTTGTGCAATGCCCAAACCCATCGAGAACGACAACGCCATAATTAGGATTGCGCGGCGATCGAGATCGACACGAGAGATGATGCGTACACCCGCTGCGGCAATGGTGCCGAACATCACGATAGTCGCGCCGCCCAGAACTGGCTCAGGAATCAACTGAACAAAGCTTGCCACACCTGGGAACAGCCCCAGAATTATCAACATGCCTGAGATGAAGTAACCCACGTAACGACTTGCTACACCTGTGAGCATAATGATGCCGTTGTTTTGGCTGAAGGTAGAGTTTGGGAAGCTGTTGAATACCGCCGCAATGGCTGAGTTTAGACCATCTGCCAATACGCCACCTTTGATGCGCTTCATGTAAACCGGACCTTTTACTGGCTCGCCGGAAACTTCAGACGTCGCGGTAATGTCACCAATTGCTTCTAGCGCTGTGATGAAGAAAATCAGAACCAGTGGAATAAACAACGACCAGTCGAAGCTTAAGCCGTATTGCATTGGGATCGGCAGTGCGATGAGGTCAGTTTCGCCCAGTGTTGAAGTGTCGACCATGCCCATGAAGTACGCCATGACGTAGCCAACCAGCATTGCAATTACAATTGATGCAACACGTAGGTATGGGTTCTTTGAGCGGTTAAGGATTACGATCAAGCCAAGTACTGTGCCAGCGAGAGCTAACTTGTCTAGGCTACCGAAAGAGCCATCGCCCATTGCAGCATAGCCTCCGCCCATTGATACCAAACCCACTTGGATAAGCGTCAGGCCGATAAGCGTCACGACGATGCCAGATACCAATGGCGTGATGATGCGGCGTGCGTGTTCTAAAACGCGAGATAGCAGGATTTCTGCAAAAGACGCGACCAAGATAGTACCGAAAATTGCTGCCATCATGGTGCTGATGTCCGCGCCGCCAGCTTTAAGAGAAAGACCCGCACCAATGATTGGACCAAGGAAATTAAAGCTGGTGCCCTGCACTGAAAGCAAACCAGAGCCGATAGGACCAAAGGTACGAATTTGAATAAAGGAAGACACGCCAGATGCAAACAGCGACATGCTGATGATGGTGTTGGTTTGGTCAGCAGGCACACCCAAAGACTGACAAATGATCAGAGAAGGGGTGATAACGGCTACGAACATCGCCAATAAGTGCTGAAGTGCAGCAAAAATGGTCTGAGGTAGTGGTGGGCGATCGTTTAACTGATAGACCAGTTCCGAAGTTCGGTTTGAAGTTGTCATGTTTGTCTCGCTAGTCGCAATAATTCTTGCCCCAGAGCTCGCTGAATGGGAGTGCTGGGTGGAGTTGACGTTATGACCTGTGATTGCTGTTAATCAGTGTCAACTCAGGTTGGTTTGATGTGACAAGGTGCACACCATAAATTTTGAGCGCGATTATAGAGGGATTTATTCAAAAAGCAAACGTTTGCTTTGGGCTGAAAAGAAAAGGCGATAACGGAATGGTTATCGCCTTTAAGGTTTTACATTGGGAGTTTAGTTTTTTAAGTGCTTATCGAAGAACTCACCAATTTGAGTAAGGTACTTGGCTTGGTGCTTATCATTATAAAATCCGTGCCCTTCATCGCCGATCACCATTGTTTTGTGTGGATAATTGATCGCTTTGAGCGCTTCCACTAAGGCGTCAAATTGTTCAATTGGTGCTCGTTCATCTTTGGCTCCGTGGACCAACATAATGTCTGCTTTTAGCTTGTCGACATGATGAACGGGTGACATGGATTGAAGCTCTTTCTTATCACGACCGATCACTTCTTCTAGATAGTTAACGCCTGACTTGCGGTCTTTTACGTCGCCTTCAGTGTAAAGCATTTCAAGGTCATAGACGCCAAAGCTGCCTACTGCACACTGGAACAGATCCGGTTCGACGATGGCACTTTGAAGCGCGCTGTAGCCGCCAAAACTACCGCCAGAAATACAGATACGATCGGCATCGGCAATACCTTGCTTGATGATATGGCGAGTGGCATCAATGATGTCGTATTGAATATTGGTACCCCATTTACGGTATCCAAGTTCTTCAAAATTATCTCCAAAGCCACCACTACCACGGAAGTTGATTTGCAGAACAGCATAGCCCTTTTGAGCTAAGAACTGGTTCTCTGGATTGAATTCCCACCAGTCACGCGGTCCGTGAGGTCCACCGTGCGGGTTCACAATCAAAGGTAGGTCCTTTTCCGCTTTACCCGGTGGAAGTGTTAGCAAAGCATTGATTTCCTGCCCGTCTCTTGCCGTGAAAGCAAATGGACGAACTTCTGCCATTTTTTTCGGGTCATGCCATTTCTGTGCAGAGAAGAGGTATCGACCTTCGACAGGATCGGTGTTGAATAGGTAATAATCGCCGGGATTACGGTCATTAAATGCCAGAGCAATGAATTTATCGCCATTTTCTGTTTGGCTAAGAATACGGACTTGATGACCTTCAAATGTCGCCAGTAGTTGCTTCAACTGCTTGCTCAGCGGGTGCTTGTCGTCCACGAAGGCATAGGTTGGATAGTCTTTTTCATATTCAATGGCGTACAGTTGCTTGGATTGCTGATCAAGCCAAAAGTTATGTGGTGAAACCTTTTCGCCGGCAACCACCTCTTTGTATTTTCCTGTTTTTAAATCAACATGGTAAATCGCTTGGGGTGAGCCGTCTTTACTTGCTGCGGCATAAATCGAATGGTTGTTTTCGGCGAAGGAAATGGGGGTAAGTTCTTCTAAATTGAGTTTGTCTAATGTCGCGATGGATTGCCACTTGTTGCCATTGCGATAGAAAGACTTGAGTTTGAGATCATCACCAGAGCCCGTTACAAAGCCGACTTGGTTATCATGGTTAACTAGGAAATAGCTATTTCTGATAGGGGCGGACATCTGCTTGGTCGCGCGACCGTTGTAGACATTGACTTTGTAGACGTCTTTTTCCTCTTCCATGTCAAATGAGCGGTTGTATGGAATCGCAGCAATCAGCATGTGCTTTTCGTCATTTGGCATTGGGTCTAACATGATGCCGAAGGCGCGAGTGGCTTTGCCTCGTTTAGAAACGCTGCTGCCGCTTTGTGGTGGTTGAGGACCGAACAGGTAGGCGGTTTTAGAACCGTCGACATTCGCGGCAACAAATTCACCTGTGGGTGAGGGTTGAGTAAACCAGCCCGTGAAGGTTTCTTTTGAAGCGACAACGCGCTCATTGTTGACCCAGTAATAATCGGCTACTTGCTCGTTGTCTGGGAATCGAAGCATGTTGGTTGGCTTCATTGTTTGTGCGTCGAGAATGACCAGCGCATCTTTACCATCCACTTTGGATTCGACCCCAAGGTACTTACCATCAGGGGAGAGTTTTGGGTTAAAAAAGCTCGATCCTTTAGCGAACAATTTCGCCATATCTGAGGTGTCAGCAAATGCTGAACCACTACTTAGAATACAGGCTGAAGCCAACAGCCTAAGGCAGGTACTCTTCATTTCTACTCCTTGAAACGTATTTATTATCAGAGTGGAGGTTAGCAGTAGTGCTTAACTAACCTAGCCGATAGCACAACGCATCTGTGTGTTGTGTTAATAAAACGTTATTGATTTTACATATTTAAAATCAATAGAATAGAAATTTAGATGTGATTTAGTTATCGAATTGGTGAAAGAAACGTCTTACTACTAAGGCGCAGCCCGTTTACGCCTTAGAATAAATGTCACGCTCGCCTAACCAACGATCAATAATTGCGGTCGCATTCGTCGGGTAGTTGTCATGAATGTAACGTGCAATGCGTTGAACTTCCGGAATTAAGCGCTGATCTCGCACTAAGTCGGCAATTTTAAAATCTGCCAAGCCAGTTTGCTTGGTACCAAGAAGCTCACCCGGTCCACGAATCTCTAAGTCTTTCTGTGCAATCACGAAGCCGTCGTTGCTTTCTCGTAATACGCCTAAACGTTTTTGGGCGGTTTTTGATAATGGCGAGTGATACAGCAACACACAATGGCTCGCCACTGAACCTCGACCAACACGACCTCTAAGCTGGTGCAACTGAGCTAAACCTAAACGCTCTGGGTTCTCGATGATCATCAGGCTGGAATTGGGTACGTCTACGCCTACTTCAATCACTGTCGTTGCGACCAGCAAATGCAGCTTGTTGTCTTTGAAATCCTGCATCACCGCTTGCTTCTCAGCGGGCTTCATTCGTCCGTGCACTAGACCAATTTTTACGTCAGGCAGTTTACGTTGCAGCTCTTCTGCAGTGTCGGCAGCAGCTTGAGCCTCCAAGACTTCGGACTCATCAATCAAAGTACATACCCAATACGCTTGTTTGCCTTCGTTTAGGCAGGCATTGCGCACTCGTTCGACGATATCATCGCGTTTGGTGTCTGGAATTGCGACCGTCTGGATTGGTGTTCGACCCGGTGGTAACTCATCAATCACCGACGTTTCTAAGTCGGCATAAGCAGTCATGGCTAATGTTCGCGGAATTGGCGTTGCTGTCATGATGAGCTGATGTGGATAAGCGCCTTGTTTTGCGCCTTTCTCGCGTAGCTCTAAGCGCTGGTGGACACCAAAGCGGTGCTGTTCATCAATAATGACCAAAGCAAGATGATGAAACTCAACATGCTCTTGGAAAAGGGCGTGAGTGCCCACGACCATTTGCGCTTCACCACTGGCAATACGCGCCAATTCGGCTTCTTTGGCTTTACCTTTTAATTTTCCAGCCAGCCAACCGACCTGAATGCCCATTTTCTCAAACCAATTAGCGAAGTTAATTGCGTGCTGTTCGGCGAGCAGCTCGGTCGGTGCCATTAAAGCGACTTGATAGCCGTGTTCAATGGCTCTGACGGCAGCAAGCGCAGCAACTAGAGTTTTCCCCGAGCCTACGTCACCTTGAACAAGGCGCATCATTGGGTGCGTTTTTTCTAAGTCAGCTTCAATTTCTTTAACGACTCGTGCTTGAGCATTGGTCGGCGAGAAGGGCAATTGAGCCAGTAGTTGCTTTTTCAGCGAGTCACACGACGCCAAAGGCAATGTAACGTCCTGTTGTCCTTTGCTGCGCACTGCCAACATAGAGAGGTTCTGCGCCAGTAATTCTTCCATGATCAAACGAATTTGAGCTGGGTGTTTACCTTCATCAAACTCATCCAAATTAATGGTTGGAGGCGGTCGATGAATCGTATGCAGCGCTTGCGACATAGTGATCTGGTGATTGTACAAACCAGAAGGCAGCAACTCTTGCACTGCGGCTTTATCGAGGAGTGATAAGGCTTGTTCCGTCAGGTTACGCAAAGTGATTTGACGTAACCCATCGGTGGTTGGATAAACGGGGGTTAAGCTTTGTTCCACATCCGGCTTTTGTTCACTTACATAAAACTTGTAGTCAGGGTGAACAATCTCTAAGCCCATACCACCACGCTTTATTTCACCGTAAGCGTGTACTAACTTACCATTCGAGAAATTGTTCTTCATCGCGGCAGTAAAGTTAAAAAAGCGTAGAGTAATGGTGCCATTGCCGTCGCTGATTTTTACTGTCAGCATTTTGCGTTTGCCGAAAGTAGTATCGACAGCCATGACTTTGCCCTGTACTGCCGCCCAGAGCCCGGCATGCAGCTTGGCTATTGGGTAAATGCGAGTGCGATCTTCGTAACGAAGAGGAAGGTGGAACAGTAGATCTTGAACGCTATGCAAGCCAACTTTGGCGAGTTTTTCTGCGACTTTGGCGCCAACTCCAGATAGAGAGGTTAAAGGAATAGCAGATAACATTTGGGCAGACATAGTGGGCTCAAGAAAATAGTTAACATAGCAGTATGTTAACCACGAAGCTGTGTTTTTGTACAGGGAAAAATACAGCTTCGTGAGGAGTTGAATTTCGCTCCTTCGTCGCTATTCAGGATAACAAAAGTTGATTATTTACTTTGCATCTCTTTCCACCACGATTCGTCAGCCACAATTTGGCCTTCGTCATCAAGTTGTGGATATTCTAGCCCTTTGCGTTTCGCTACTTTTGCTAAGACCGGATGTCCTCGCTCAAACAGAATGCGGTTGATGGTCTCTTTTGGCAGTGCGCTTTCATCACGTTCGTACATACCAGCGGCTTCACGCTGACGCTGCGCTTCATAAAGAATCACAGCACTGGCGACTGAGACATTTAAAGACTGCACCATACCGATCATTGGAATAATGATGTCTTGGTCTGCGAGTTTCTTCGCTTGCTCTGAAGCGCCAATTTTTTCGCTACCCAGAATGATTGCCGTTGGCTTGGTGTAGTCGATCTCACGAAAATCGACCGCGGTGTCCGAAAGGTTGGTGACCAGAACTTGCATGCCTTGTGCTTTGAGTTCGGTAATCGCAGTTTCAATCGAATCGTGAGTATCCACTTCAACCCAGTTGCGTGCCCCTGCTGAGGTGTGGGTCAGTGTGCGCATTTTGTCGGGCCAAATCGCATGAACTTTGTGTAAGCCTGTTGCGTCAGCGGTACGGATCACTGCAGAAACGTTGTTCGGCTTATGAACTTCTTCAAGGCACAGGGTGAGGTCGGTTTGGCGTGCTTTTAACACCTGATGGATGCGGTTGTAACGTTCTAAATTCATAATAAATAGAGATATAAAAAAATCGCCACCCAGTGTGTGGGTGGCGATAGAGTTTAGTTCTTTCTTCGTCTGACTCGAGTCGCCTGTGGCATGGTCTTAATCTTACGCATGATGCCAGCAAGGTGAACACGATCTTTGGTGGTTAGCAGAACGGTAACGGTGTACAAGCGACCGTCGCGTTCTTCGGTTGAAAGACCGTGAATGTTCGAACCGGTTTTCGAAATCACATTGGTCAATTCCGCTAACGCACCTTGGTTATTGAGCATGTCGACTTTCAGTTCCGCGATGAACTCTTTGTCGTACTCTTCAGACCAAGCGACTGCCATGTATTTGTCCGGCTCTTTCTGGTATCCGCGTACGTTTGGACACGTTTCACGGTGAACCACAAGACCACGACCTGGCGATACGTGAGCGATAATGTGGTCATCCGGGATAGGGTGACAACAATTTGCGAAAGTCAGTAGCAGACCTTCTGCACCACGGATTGGCAGTTTCTTGTTAGACTCGTTTGGAATTGAGCTTGTGGTGGTCAATTCATCAGTGTCACCCAATAAGCGACGTGCGATGACGATACTCATCAATTCACCCAATCCAATTGCTGCTAGCAGATCATCGACGCTTTCTAGGCGCAGATCAGTCAGCACTTCTTGGATGTTTTCTGGGTAGATTGAATCAATCGAATGACGACCTAAAGCGTGATTCAGTAGACGGCGACCTAAGGTAATCGATTCTTCACGACGCATGGTCTTCAATACTTGACGAATCTTAGTGCGAGCGCGAGAAGTCACGACATAGTTTAACCAAGCCGCGTTTGGACGCGCACCTGGTGCACTGATGATTTCTACTGTCTGACCGTTCTTCAGTGCCTTACTTAGTGGGTAAGGGTTACGGTCAACACGAGCACCAACACAAGAGTTACCGACATCAGTATGTACGGCATAGGCAAAGTCGACAGCCGTTGCGCCTAATGGCAATTCAACGATACGACCTTTTGGTGTGAAGACGTAAATCTCATCTGGGAAAAGATCCGATTTTACGTTTTCAATGAATTCGAATGAGTTACCAGCGCTTTGTTGTAGCTCAAGCAGGCTTTGCATCCAACGCTGAGCTTTCACTTGCGCTGTTGTGCCAGACTTGTCGCCCTTGTCTTTGTATGACCAGTGCGCAGCGACACCTTTGTCCGCCATTTGATCCATATCTTCGGTACGGATCTGAACTTCAACTGGCACGCCATGTGGACCAACCATAGAAGTATGTAGCGATTGGTAGCCGTTCGCTTTTGGTACCGCAATGTAATCTTTCATACGACCAGGACGTGGCTTATACAAGCTGTGTACTTGGCCTAGAACGCGATAACAAGTATCGGCAGTATCAACAACCACTCGGAAAGCGTAGATATCCATGATGGTGTGGAAACGCTGTTCTTTGGTTTTCATCTTGTTATAGATGGAGAACAGGTTCTTTTCACGACCTAACACGCGCGCATTCAAGCCAACATCTTCGAGTCGACCTTCAATTTCGCTGTGAATACGTTGGATCATCTCTTTACGATTACCACGTGCCGCTCTTACCACTTCTTTTAGAACGCGGTAGCGGTTCGGGTAAAGCGCTTCGAAGCCAAGCTCCTCAAGTTCCGTTTTGATATTGTGAATACCAAGACGGTGAGCCAGCGGCGCGTAGATTTCCAGTGTTTCGCGAGCAATACGGCGTTTTTTGTCGGGGCGCAGGGCACCTAACGTGCGCATGTTGTGCGTACGGTCAGCCAGTTTGATCAGGATAACGCGGATGTCTTGCACCATCGCCAGAACCATCTTACGGAAGTTCTCGGCTTGAGCCTCTTTCCTATCGCGGAATTTGAGTTTGTCCAGTTTAGATACACCATCAACCAGCTCAGCGACGGTATTGCCGAATTTCTCTTCGAGATCTTCTTTTGTAACGTCACAGTCTTCGATGACGTCATGCAGCAAAGCAGCTTGGAGGGTTTCGATATCGAGGCGCATTTCGGCCAAGATTCGAGCCACAGCGACTGGATGGATGATGTATGGTTCACCGCTTGAGCGGGTTTGCCCTTCATGGGCATCTCTTGCTACCACATAAGATTGACGCAGAGCCTCAATTTGAGGCTCTGTTAGGTATTCTTGGGCAACGTCTTTGAGGCTATCGAATAGATACAAATTATAGGCCCGGGAGGTTGTTGAATTCTAAAGTCAGAATTAACGGTTGTGAGCGATGCTGCTTACTGCCGCTAGCTCTGCCGCTTCTTGCTCTTGCTGTTCTTGACGTTCACGAGCGTCTAGAACTTCTTTAGTAATTAAACCTTCTTCGATTTCGCGTAGAGCGATAACCGTTGGCTTATCGTTCTCTTCTGGCACTAGTGCATCTTTACCACCAGTTTGCATTTGACGAGCGCGGCGAGCCGCAATCAGTACTAGGTCGAAACGGTTGCCAACTTTTTCAACAGCGTCTTGAACAGTTACGCGTGCCATGAGGACTCCAAATAGTTAACTAAATTTTGAATGACGAGAAAGTATACAGTCTCAGCGTAATATTTACTAGCGATAAGACGTGCAACAACAATGACTTTCTATATAAGCAATATAAGCTTCCTTACCGTAATAAAGAAGCGAAAATTTGTGTTTCAGTGCAGAATTACTCTGCTAGAAGCGCATCAAGCATACCTTTATATTTAGCAGCTTGCTTTTCTTCCTTCAATCTTTCCGCACGTAGGATGGCTTTAAAGTCCATTAATGCAGTATCGAAATCATCGTTTACGATTACGTAATCGTACTCGTTGTAGTGTGAGATTTCAGATTTTGCTTCTGCCATGCGTTTTGCGATCACTTCTTCGCTGTCTTGACCACGAGTGTTTAGACGGCGTTCT
The DNA here is from genome assembly GCF_963871815.1 of Vibrio sp. L85. Lineage (NCBI taxonomy): Bacteria > Pseudomonadati > Pseudomonadota > Gammaproteobacteria > Vibrionales > Vibrionaceae > Vibrio > Vibrio sp. L85. The sequence continues at coordinate 47,112 of NZ_CAWMYL010000193.1, read as the reverse complement.
AGCTCACCATTTGATGGTGGCAGGATAAAGATGCTTTTCGCTTCTGACATTTGCTCACGGATTTGACGTGCACCTTGCCAGTCGATGTCTAGGAAAACGTCGATGCCTTTGTTTAGCGTTTCTTCAATCCATACGCGTGATGTGCCGTAATAGTTACCAAACACTTCTGCGTATTCTAGGAAGTCGCCTTGTGCAATCAGAGCTTCAAACTCTTCTTTTGCAACGAAATGGTAGTGGATACCGTTTTCTTCGCCAGGGCGCATGCCACGAGTAGTATGAGACACAGACACTTTCATTGCATATGTTGGGTTACGTTCCAACATTGCTGAGATCAAGCTAGATTTACCTGCGCCGCTAGGTGCAGATACGATATAGAGAGTACCTTTGCCCATTGTACTGTTCCACTTTTGGTTGGATTGAGTGAATGCCGAAAGAAGTCTCGACCTTGTTGTCATGCCAACGACGTTTATTCACGAGATTGGTATAACGATAGCACTGGCGTTGATGATTTCTTCATCAAACTGCTTGAGATTGGTGATAAACCCGCCAGAAAAATGGAGGCGAAGAGTATCATGATCTCCCAGATGTTGCTAGCCGATCTTTTGGATCTTTGAGGTGTGGTATGAATTCCCCCTCTATATATAGAAGCGAAAAAAGGGGAAGCTTTCACTTCCCCAGGCGTGCGACTGACTCACACTTAATTTTCGGAGCAACCACAACCACTTTGGTTACTACTTTGCAGATGATGAGCGCCTATTAGCCTTGCGACTCTAGGTAGTTGATCCATGGACTCACTACTTGTCTCATCGAATCCGATTGTGCTGCTTTCTTCATTGATTTAAGCGCCTGAGTTGGCTGATTCAATTCAAAGAAAGCCATGCCGCGGATGTATTGCAATTCTGCGGCTTGCGAGCGCGATGCGTCTGAGGCAGGCGTCGCAGCAAACTTAGAAGCAGCTTGGTATTGCTTCGCTTGAATCATCAAACGGGCAATTTTTAGCTGGCTTTTTGTCTTAGGAGCCAATTGATAAGCGGTTTGATAGGTATCAATCGCATTATCAAGCTCTTTCGACTGCTGCCAAAATGACGCTAAACGCTCTAAGTTTTCTTGGTTTGTTTCGATATTACCGTTTGCCATTTCATCTTTTAGAATCTTCGCCGCGCGGTAAGGTATCTCTTGATAAGCAAGGAAGTTGACTAGACGTAAGTACTCTTTCTCTTCTTCAAACAAGCCCAGTTTGTACGCCATTTCTAAAGCAGAAAGTGCATTCTTGTCTTGGTTTAGCTCCATGTAAGTACCAGAAAGTTGCATCCAGTAGCGCTTTTTCTGTGGGTACTTAGTGGTTAGGATCTTAAGAACACTAGCAACGCTCTTCATTTGACCTAGCTCGTAATGAGAAGCCATCAGAAGCATGTACCACGATTCACTTGGATTCTTCGTCATTGCAATCGCTTTTTTAGTTGGTGCGATTGCTTTACGGTAGTCTTCCATTTGAACGTAAGCACTTGCTAGCGTGATGTAAGCGTGTGCTTGTGGTTTTTCTTTCGTTGTTTCAGCTACGGCAAACCACTTTTCCATGGTTTTAACCGATTTCTTAAACTGTTCTTCAGCAAGATATAACTGAGCAAGGCTGTAACGAACTTGCTGTGCAACGGGTACTGGAAGAGCATCCAGAGAAAGCGCTTCTGCAAAGTACTTAGATGCCTTTACATAGTCGTCTCTCATTGAGTACAAGAAGCCCATCTGTTGCAGCAGCACTGCACGGTCATACTTCTTTGAAGTTTTACCGAGTGCCTTGTTCAACCTTTCGATTGCATCAGAGTATTTCTCAGTCGCAATCAGTTCTTGAACTTTGTTAACGACTTTAAATGTTTTATCAGAAAGCTGTGGCGCATCTTTGGCAACAACAGGTGTGCTAAGCACACCCATTGTTAACGCAACAGAAGCCAGCAATGTCTTGAGTAATTTCATATTGTGACTCCCTAGTTGGTGGTGAACTCAATTTCTTGAGCCATGCGCGAGGCCACCGGTTGTCCATCAACCATCTTAGGTTTGAAAGTCCATTTCGATACGGTCTTTCTTGCTGCTTTACCTAAACCAAGTCGACGAGGTGTCTCTTTTACTACTTTGATGTCTTCAACCGCGCCGCGAGCGTTAACGGTGAATTCAATCAATACCACGCCTTTCTCTAGACCTGACTTCGCCGCTTTACGAGGCATTTGAGGTTGGAAAGTCGCCAATGGTACTGGACCACCCGATCCCGCAACTGAACCACCGCCCTGAGAGTAGTGACCAAGTACTGAGCCACCCGTAACATTAACTGGTAGATCAAGTTTCGGCATGTCCATCGGGATTTGATCCATCACCGGTTTGACCGTTGACGTCACCTTCATTTCAGGTGGCGGTGGCGGACGCTTCGGCGGTGGTGGTTTTGGTAGTTCGCGCTTTTTCTCCTGTATTTTTTCGTCCGGTTTAATGCGAATGAATTCAACCATACGTAGATCATCATTCGACACTAGCTCGTGGCGCTCTTTGTTTACTAGCTTGTCCATCCCCCAGAACAACCCGAGGGAGACAATGAGCGCCAGTGCAATTGAGACCAGATACCGCATAGGCTTAATCCTTATTGGTTGCGGCAATGGAGATGCTTTCTACACCTGCCATCTTAATCTGGTCCATAACCTTCACGACTACACCAGCGTTAGCTTCAGTATCCGCTTGGATAACAACTGCACCATCTGGGCTTTCTGCACGTAGACGTTCGATGTTTGCACGTACGGCGTCTACTTCGATGCGACGTTTATCAACCCAAACGTCACCAGCGGCACCAATGGCAACCATGATGTTACCTTTCTTCACGGTTTGCGCTGAGCTAGCCGTTGGGCGATTTACTTCTAGACCGGCTTCTTTAACGAACGATGTTGTTACGATAAAGAAGATCAACATGATGAAGACGATGTCGAGCATCGGTGTCATATCGATAGCAGCTTCATCACTGCTGTCATTGCTATAGCGTCTCTTCATGACCTATACCTCTAATTCCGTTTACTCAGGCAATGTGCTTTAGCTTGTCTTCAAGCTTCTGCGTGGTGACTTTGGCTAAATGATCAAGACGAGTACTAAAAAACAGTCCTGATAGTGAAGCCACCATTCCCGCTAATGTTGGGATTGTTGCCTTTGAGATCCCCGAGGCCATTGCTCGAGGGCTTCCTGTACCTGTAACCGCTAAGATATCGAATACTTGAATCATGCCGACAACGGTGCCGAGTAGACCAAGTAGGGGACAAAGCGCAATCAGTACTTTAACGATTGGTAGTCCCTTTTTATTCTCAATATCCTGACGAGAAACGATTTCTTGTCGGATCATCTTAGCGTTCCAGCTTTTATGTTCTGAGCGCTCTTCCCAAAAGCCAACGGCTTTTTTCATTGCTTTTGGAGCGACGGCAGCGAAGTAAAACCAACGTTCTAGCAATACTGCCCACAACATGAAGCTGAGGATAAAGATGGCGACGAGTACATCACCACCCATTCCCAAGAAGCGTCTGATTGATTCAAGTTCTCCAACTAACCACCACATAACGCCTCCTTAGCTTTCGGCTTTATGCAGTTTTTCCTGATAGCGAGCGATGAAGCCTGCACTCTGTTCTTCAAGAGTTTGAACCAAACGACGACCTTTACTGTGTACGATGGTGTACAGGAACAGTAGAGGAATTGCGACAACCAGACCAAGCATCGTAGTAACAAGTGCTTCTGAGATACCGCCAGCCATTAGCTTAGGATCACCTGTACCAAATAGTGTGATTGCTTGGAACGTACCGATCATACCCATAACCGTACCCAGTAGACCTAGAAGTGGTGCTACAGAAGCGAACAGTTTGATTGAGCTGATAAAGCGTTCAATGCTCGGTGCGTTACGTAGGATGATTTCGTCCAGTTTCGCTTCAAGATCTTCAAGGTTGTCACCTTTGTGTTCTTGGTAAGCTTGGATAACTTCACCCAGAGGGTTGCCAGGAATAACAGTGTCTGATTTCGCTTGCTTACGCATTTTGCCACCGATAACGAGTAGGCGTAGGTAACAAACGAGTGCGATCAGTGCACCAATTGCACCCATAGCTAGGATTACGTAACCAACGATACCACCTTGGTCAATACGCTCCTGAACGGTAGGGCTTTGTACTAGTAGAGACAGAATCACACCACGAGATGGGTCGATAAATAGTGGTTCGTATGTGCCTTCTGCTGCTTCAAAACCGCCAACTAGGCGAGTGATGTTCTTGCTCGGTTGACGTGATAGCTCTTCGAACTTACCAGTTTGAGGTACGTAAGTTACGTATTTGCCATCTGCGATTGCGTTAAACTCACCCACTAGGGTTACGTCACGTACCGCTTCTTTACCTTCGCCGTATACAACGGTCGCTTGAGCTGTTGTTGTATCACCTGATGCGACTACTTGTTGTAGGATTGTGTGCCAAAACGCTTCAAGTTCTTGCGTAGATGGCAGTTCTTTACTTTCCGCTAGTTTAGAAAGTAGTACGTCACGCTCAGGGAAAAGAACGGCGTTTTGCGAAGCTGCAAATAGACCTTTAAATTCACCCGCATATTGGCGAACCACACCAAACATCTCACCTAAAGTACCTGAACGAACGCGAAGTGTTTCAGTTAGCTCAGTTAGCTGCTTGTCGTTTTCATCAAATGTTGCTTTTAGCTCATCACCAAGTGCTTGTTGGGCAGCTAGCTCGTCACGAGCTTGTTGTAGCAATGCAGCTTGCTTGTCGCGGTTGTTTTTGAACTCAGCTTCACGAGCTTTGTTCTCTTTTGATTCAACAATACTTTCTGATTTTACGTTTTTCAGTAGCTCAGATAGGTTTTTAGGTGCTTCAGCTTGCGCACCAGAAATCATGAATAAGCTCGCTAGCAAACCAGCGGCTAGAGTTTTGAATCCTTTCATTTCTTATTCCTCCCCAGCAAATACAGGCAGTTTGATCAGCGCTGGTGGCGCTTGTTTCTTAGCGATACGAAGGCCTTGCTGTACAGCGATACGGTAGTTTTCAGGTAGTGATTCCCATTGACGGGTTTGTTGATTCCACATGCCTGTTTCACCGCCATCCGGAGATTGGAATAGAAGCGCAGTACGACCAATACGTAGGAAGTCGTAAGTCACGGTTTCACCGTTGCGCTCTAGGCTAGCTTTGTAAGATTCAATGGAGCGAGAGAAGCCTTCTTCGATTTGATACGCTTCCATCACTTTACGGAATTTTTCTGAAGTCGTTACATCTGCACGATCCATTAGGTCACGCAGCTCAGTAACACGTTTGGTGCGCTCTTCTTTTTGAAATGGAAGATCAAGAGTAACGAACTCATCTAGGGCATCGATCATTTTAAGCGTTAGAGGTACAACTTCTGTCGCTGTTTGGTCGATTTGAGCAATCTGGTTGTTTAATGAATCCAACTCGCCTTGTTGCGATTGAACCATACGATTGATTTGCTCGTTGTAGACTTTCATGCTGTCGATTTGGCGAAGCAAGCCTTTGTATTCAGCTAGCATGCTTTCCGCGCTTTCAGCATATCCGTCGATTTTTTGTTGAGAAACTTGTGCAGAGGTGTTGGTTTTTGCTTGAGTAGAAATTACCGAACCTGAATCTGCCGCTATAGAACCAGCACTTACAGACAGCAGTGCAGCGGTAATAGCACTCACGCCAAATCTCTTTAACGTCATAGTAGCATCCTTGTCAGTGTATAAAGTCAGTCGATAAGGGCGCGGGAAAGCCCCGCGCCAAAAAGGTTTTTAGAAGCCGTATTCAAGTTGTAGGTAGTAGAAACGGCCTGTGTTGTCGTGGAATGCGAAGTGGTAGCCTTCTGCTTCATTGTAGAATGGCGCCAATTCGTCAGTTACGTTACGGATACCAACAGCAATCGTTGCATTTTCGATACCTGTGTACGCAAGCTGTGTATCCCAAGTTGTTAGAGCGTCAACTTCAGAGTGCTCTGCAGTCTCGTAACGAGTGTCGTAAGAGTGCGTGTAGTTTACGATGTTTGTGAATGCGAAGTCTTCGTAGCCGTAACCAAGCGTTGCTTTACCTTTGAAGCGAGGACCACCGAAGTAAGTACCAATGTAATCTTCTAGGTTGCCGTCTGAGTCACTTTGCTTGTACTCAATGTTGTAAGTACCAGCTAGTTTCACTAGGAAGTCACCGTAGCTATCAGTTGATAGGTCGTACTTCACTTCACTATCGATACCGCTTACTTGTTGCTTAGCAACGTTCACGTACTCATCTAGGATGTAGTCGATATCACCGTTCGCTTTACGAACAACGTTAGGGCTGTTTTCGTCGATAAGCTTCTGTGCACCTAGTGTGTCGATCTTGTCATCGTTCACAATGTAGAAGTAATCAACTTTTACAGATAGGTCTTCAAGCGGCTCGATTACAGTACCGATGTTGAATGACTGTGCTGTTTCCGCATCTAGGTCTTTGTTACCTTGGCTAACAACGCGGTATTGACCACGAGTGTCAGTTTGCGGGTCGTAAAGTGTTTGGTAGCTTGTAGATGCACCCGCGTTAACTTCTGGTAGAGTCGGTGCTTTGAAGCCGTGGCTGTATGATGCACGGAATAGCACTTCATCCATTGGTTGGTAGCGAACTGCCACTTTCGGGCTGAATGCTGAACCAAAGTCGCTGTAGTGCTCTGCACGACCAGCAAGTTGTACTTCCACTTCTTCGATAACCGGTGCAACAAGTTCTACGTAACCTGCAAATACAGTACGGTCACCATCAGAGCTTGTACCACCACTACCAACGATTTGGTTTGCTTCAACACTTGCGTCTGGCGTATCAGAACCTGCTTCGTAACGGAACTCACCACCAACAGCAACGTATGCGTCACCGCCTGATAGCTCGAATACTGGGAAAGAAGCACCAGCGTTGATGAAGCCAAGTTTAGATTCACCCTTACGTTTTGTTTCAACGCGAGCACCGTCTAGTGATGATGATGGGTTGTTCGTAACGAATGGGTTGTAAGCACCGCTGTCGATCGCCGCTTGGTAGCCTGCGATTGTTAGGTAGTTCTTACCTACGTTTTCTGTTTCTGTGTAGTGGTAACCAGCATCAGCTGTCCAGTCTACGTCAGTATCAAACCAGTTTGCGTAACCTTCTGCACCTGCCACAACGCGGATAGAATCTGTTGTGATTTCGTTGATACGGTTACCAGCTTCAAGAATACGGTGACGCATAGTGACGTCTTCACCGTACGTGTTGTTCGGGTTGTCTTTCGAGATAGTCACGTTTTGGAAGTCTGGCGTCGGTGCCGAGATAGTTGTTGACTCAACTCGGTTTAAACTTAGCTCCGCAAACAGGTTGGTATCTTCGTTTAGTTGGTGGTTAAGGCTAGTTAGGAAGTTGTAACGATCACTTTCTGGGATCATTGCAATTTCTTCGTTGTAGTTGTAGTTACATTCTGCGCTACCACCAGTACATAGTGATTCCCATGTACCATCTTCTTTGTAAACACGACCTGGTGTACCTGCAGAGCTACGCCAGTCATAACCACCTTGAGAAGAGTGGTCAGCAGTTTTCGTGTTTGGACGATCTTTCATCATGATGTTGCCTTTTTGGACAACGTTTAGAGACGCCATGATGTTTGTTGCGTCATTGAATGTTTTACCGCCAGTTAGCGTAACATCTAGGTCTTCACCATCGCTGTAAGATGTTTGACCACCGTTTAGGCGAACATCAAAGCCTTCGTAGTCACGCTTAAGGATTACGTTTACTACACCACCGATAGCATCTGAACCGTAGATTGCTGATGCGCCATCTTTAAGAACGTCGATACGCTCAACAGCTGAAAGTGGGATTGAGTTTAGGTCAACGAAAGTGTCGTTTAGGTTTTGTGCAAACGCGTAGTTTGCTACACGGCGACCGTTGAGTAGAACTAGAGTACGGCTCGCACCAAGACCACGAAGAGAAACACCAGAAGTACCTGCAGCAAAACTGTTAGTAAATGAGCTGCCGTAGCTGCCTGCACCATTCTGTGTTAGTCCACGTAGAACATCATCTACGCTTACAGCACCCATCTTAGCGATGTCATCTGCTGTATATACGTCTACTGGGTTTGGACCTTCCATGTCCGTAGTGGAGATACGTGAACCTGTTACCTTCATCTTCTGAAGTTGTTCAACTTGCTGCTCTTCTGCCTGTGCTGCTAGAGGTGCCACTGCTGCGGTTCCCAGTGCAAGGCTGATCGCAACAGATAAAGCGGTTGTGTTTTTATACATCCTTGTTGCTCCGATTATTATTATTTCCTATGTCTGGCCATATAACGACCAATTGTGACGTTAATATTTCGTTAACGTTCGGAACATGTATACCTGAGATGAAAAAAGGAAGTCAAACCAGTGGTAAACAGAGATAAAGAAATGTAAAAAAGATGTAAAAAACCAAAAGTGACCTAAATCACAGAATAATTTACTGCATGACGTTTATAAATCGAGATCAAATCTTAATAAAACACCGTATTTTGTGTTTCTTGTAAACACTAATGACTTATATCGCCTATGGATTTTAAGTGGGCGATTAGCACTGAAAATGGATGTATATCTAGAGAATAATTCTGATCTATGCTTTTTACGGAATGGTAGGTATGTTAACTCGCTCGCACTGGGTGGTATCAGAATATGATACCCACCGTTATCAAAGGGCTCACTCGTATTTTTGGGTCAAATATCGCTTAGGTGGTTTTGTCTATTTATTCTGGATATCTGCATGTTTATATAGGCTTTTGGCTCTAAAGTGCCTAGATTGATATTCTGTATGAATTGTTTTTGTGGTTTTTTATAATTATTTACAAAAACATTTCTGTTTTTCGACATCGGAAGAAGTTTGTCATGTTTTGGATTCAAACACTTGAAGCTTGCTCGGATTCAAGATAAATATGACGCTGAAATTATTGCAGTAGTGGAAAAAACTGACTTTTGAAACTCAGGGAGTGTGTTTCAACAGCTTTAGTTACTACGGGATAGAAATGCACCATTTTGGGCCGGATCTTTCCTCTCCAACCCCGCCTAATAATGGACAGTAGACAAGGAGCAAGTTGTATATGCTGTCGTACTTTTTACGTCGATTGGCGTTGGTGATTCCAACGTTTCTCGGAATTACCATTCTTATCTTTGCTATCACGCGATTCGTACCTGGTGGTCCGGTTGAGCGCATGCTGTCTCAAATGCAAGCGCAAGGTGATGGTGCCGCATCAATGACTTCTGCGGGTGGTAACACCGCTCTTTCCGATGACCAAATCGCGGAGCTTAATGCTTTCTACGGTTTAGATAAGCCAGTTATGGAAGCGTACGTTGAATGGCTGAGCCGCTTAGTGACGCTGGACCTAGGTGAGTCAACACGTTACTACGAGCCAGTATCAGACATGATTGCGGAGCGTCTACCTGTCTCCTTATTCTATGGTGGGATGACCTTCTTTATCAGTTACTTTATCTCTATCCCACTTGGTTACTATAAAGCGTTGAAGCACGGTTCCGTGTTTGACTCCGCGTCTTCTATTCTTATTTTCGTTGGTTACGCCTTGCCTGGGTATGTGGTAGGTGTCCTCCTTATTACCTTGTTCAGTTATCACCTAGAGTGGTTCCCGATGGGAGGCTTCGTTGGTGATGATTTTGATGACTATGAGACCTTTTTTGAGCGAGCGAAAGACATTATGTGGCACGCGGTGCTGCCTTTGATCTGTTATCTCATCGGTGATTTTGCAACGTTGACGATGACGATGAAGAACAACCTAATGGAAAACCTATCATCTGATTACATTCGTACTGCCATTGCGAAAGGTTTGCCATTTAAGAAAGCGGTACGTAAGCACGCACTACGCAATAGCTTAATTCCTATCGCCTCTCACTTCGGTAACTCTCTGTTGTTCTTTATGACAGGTGCATTCCTTATTGAAGTAATTTTTAACATTGATGGCATCGGTCTGCTTGGTTATGAGTCCATCATGGAGCGCGATTATCCCGTAGTAATGGGCATCGTAGCTATCAACGCGGTATTACTGCTGATCGGTAATATCATTTCAGATATCTGTGTTGCTTTAGTCGACCCACGTGTGAAGTTTGGAGCGTAATATGATTAAAGTTAGCCCGTTAACTCAAAAGAAAATCCGCCACTTTAAAGAAATCAAACGTGGTTACTGGTCATTTGTGATCTTATCGACCATGTTGATCCTTTCTCTATTTGCTGAGTTGTTGATCAACAGTAAAGCGCTTGTCGTCAAATACGACGGTAGCTTTTACTTTCCTGTGGTGAGTGATGTGCGTTTAGGCAGCGAGTTTGGTCAAGCGTCTTCCAGTGAAGCGGATTACCGCGAGCTGCAAAAAGTCTTCGAAGCGGAAGGTGGTGATAACTTCGTTATTCTGCCGATTGTGCCGTGGAACCCGTACGAGCAAGATTTTAGTGGTGACTTCCCGCCAACGGCTCCAGATGCTGAGAGTAAACACTACCTTGGTACGGACGTGATTGGCCGAGACATCTTAGCTCGATTGGTTTACGGCTTTCGAACGGCGATGGGGTTTGCCTTGCTGACAATGGCAATCTCGTACGCGATTGGTACTGCTGTTGGCTGTGCGATGGGCTTTTGGGGCGGTAAGTTTGACCTGTTTGTTCAACGTTTGATCGAAGTGTGGTCTATGGTGCCGTTTTTGTACGTCATCATGATTTTAGTTTCGATAGTTCAGCCCACATTCACCTTATTCGTTGCCATCAACGTACTCTTTGGATGGATGGGGATGACGTGGTACATGCGTACCATGACTTATAAAGAATCAGCTCGTGAATACGTGATGGCTGCGCGCGCACTTGGTGCATCCACTGGACGTATTCTATTCAACCACATCTTGCCAAATACCATGGTTATGATTGTGACTCTTGCACCATTTACTATCGCTGCAAACATCACGGCACTGACGGCACTGGATTACCTAGGTCTTGGTTTGATGCCTCCAACGCCAAGTTGGGGTGAGTTGTTGCAACAAGGTAAGTCGAACCTAGACTCGCCATGGATCGTTGCATCAGTAGTGAGCTCGATTGTTCTGGTACTGGTTATGGTGACCTTTATCGGTGAAGCGATTCGAGCAGCATTCGACCCGAAAAAATTCACTCGCTATGTTTAAGCATGCATTGTGAGCAAAACATAAAAAAGGGAAGTTTTATGAAAAAAATAATTTTAGCGTCCACGCTAAGCGCCCTAAGTTTTGGTGCGATGTCAGCGACGCTTCCGACTGACTTAAACTGGCAAACGAACTGGGATGAGCCGCAATATGGCTCTCCTGAAGCAAAGCGTGGTGGGACTTACCGCACTTATATGTCGAGCTTTCCCCAGACTCTACGCAGTGTTGGCCCTGATGCTAACTCTGGCTTACGCTCTTTCATCTTGGATGAAACGCCAGGGTTGGTGGTTCGCCATCCAGATACGCTTGAATTCATCCCAGAGCTAGCCAATGAGTGGGCATTAGCGGGTGACAATAAAACGGTTTATTTCAAACTGAACCCACAAGCTAAATGGTCGGATGGCAAGCCAGTCACGGCAGACGATTTTGTTTTTATGCTTAAGTTTTACCGCTCGAAAGACATTTTAGAGCCTTGGTACAACGACTATTACAACAAAACGGTTGCTGATGTTATCAAATTTGACGATCACACCTTCGCCGTGAAGGCTGCGAAAGAGCTCAACCCTGAAGAGTTGTTATTGAGAATGGGGGCGCTACGTCCTCGTCCTGCTCATTTCTATGCGAATCCGAAGAAAGACGCGAACGGTGACGGCATTCATGATGATTTTGTGCGCTACTACAACTTTAAAAGTGAACCAACGACCAGTGCTTATTACTTAGCGGACATCAAAAAAGGTAAAAGCGTTACCTTTAAGCATGTAGGAGAGGACTGGTGGGGTTACACCAACAAGTACTACGAGAATCGCTATAACGTCGACAAAATTCGTATCACGGTTATCCGCGATAGTGATATTGCGATGAAGCACTTTGAAAAAGGTAAGTTGGACGCATTTGCGTTGGTTTTGCCAAGTCTATGGCATGATAAATCCAATACTGCCCCTTACCAAAAGGGTTACATTGAGAAGTTCTGGGGTTACAACCAATATCCCGTTGGTGCAGGTGGCGTGTGGATAAACACTGCTATGCCTCTACTTGATGATTTAAACATTCGCAAAGGGATCACTTACGCGACAGATTTCGACGGCATGATTGAGAATGTTATGCGCGGAGACTACAGCCGTAAACCCAACCCAACAGGCTTTGGGCATGGTAAGTACACTTTACCAGATGTGAAAGCGCCCAAGTTTGAACCAGAAAAAGCGGCGGCAGCGTTTGAAGCTGCAGGCTTCGATAAGATTGGTTCCGATGGTATTCGCGTGAATGATAAAGGTCAGCGTTTGAGCTTTGAATTGACGTACTCCTCTCCAGTTCATACACCGCGTATTGCTTTCTTACGTGAACAGGCAAAATTGGCAGGGTTGGACATTGAGCTGAAGCTGATTGATGGTTCATCGATGTTTAAGTATGTACGTGAGAAAAAACACGAACTTGCTTTCTTTGATATGGGTACTTCGGAAATCCCAACTTATTGGGAATACTTCCATTCCGTGAACGCCAACAAACCGCAAACGAACTCATTCACCAACTACAGCACGCCAGAGTTAGATGAAAAGATCATGGCGTATCGCTTTAACATGGACATGGATAAGAAGATCCAACTAGGCCATGAGATTCAGCGAGACATTATTGATGCGCACGTGATTGTTTCTGGCTACATGGTTCCTTACGTTCGTTATGGACACTGGCGTTGGTTGAAATTGCCAGAGAAACCAATGAATCGAATGACAGAAGCGTTGTTTAGTGGCGGAATTATCGGTGATGGCACGTATTGGATCGACAAAGACGTGAAGAAAGAAACCCAGAAAGCGATGAAGTCGGGTAAAACCTTTGAACCTGTTGTTGTCGTTGATGACACGTATAAGCTGTAAGGATGTGTTATGGAAAACGATGTAATCCTGAGTGTTAAAGACCTTGAGGTTGAATTCACTACTGATGATGGTCCGGTAAAAGTGCTGCATGGTGTGAATTTTGATGTTCGCGCTGGTCGTACGCTGGGCCTAGTAGGTGAATCCGGTAGTGGTAAGAGTGTTACCTCCATGTCTATCATGGGGCTGTTGCCAAAACCTTATGGCAATATCGTCAATGGTGAGATTGATTACCGTGGTACTAATTTAGTTACCTTACCAGCAGAAGAGATGTATGCCATGCGTGGTGACCGCATCTCAATCATCTTTCAAGACCCAATGACAGCGTTGAATCCAGTTCATTCAATCGGTCGTCAGCTTTGTGAAGTGTTAGAGCTGCATCGACCTGAACTTGGTAAGAAAGAGCGTGAAGCTTACGCGATAGAAATGTTGGCGAAAGTGAAAATTCCGATGCCGGAAAAACGCTTGAATGAGTACCCGCATAATCTATCGGGTGGTATGCGTCAGCGTGTGATGATTGCGATGGCGTTGGCGTGTAAACCAGACATTCTTATCTGTGATGAGCCAACTACGGCATTGGATGTAACGGTACAGGCGTCTATTCTTGAACTAATGAATGAACTTCAAGAAGAAACGGGTATGGCGATGATCTTCATTACTCATGACCTTGGTGTTGTTGCGGAAGTGTGCGATGACGTGGCAGTCATGTATGGCGGTCGTATTGTCGAAAAAGCTGAAATTTTCGAACTGTTTGACAACCCGCAACACCCGTACACAGAGCGTTTGATGGGTTTGATGCCAAGTTTAGATAATGAACCTAAGCAGATGATCGACATTAAACCGATTGATGCCAGTATGTTTGCTAGCTAACAGGTGCAAAGTGAACAAGTCATAAAAAGAGGATGTTATGGCAAAAGAAGTATTAAGAATTGAAAATCTTAAGCAGCACTTTGTATCTGGTAAAGGACTGTTTAAGAAGGGATATACCATTAAAGCTGTTGATGGTGTGTCGTTGTCAGTAGGTCAGGGCGAGACCCTTGGGCTCGTCGGTGAGTCTGGTTGTGGAAAAAGCACACTAGGTCGTACGATCCTAAAGCTGTACGAACCGACAGAAGGTAAGATTTTCTTTGAAGGTAAAGACATTACCAAGTTTTCCGTCAAAGAAATGCGTTCGTTACGTAAGGACATGCAGATTGTCTTTCAGGACCCAATGGAGTCACTCAATCAACGTCATACGATTGGTATGATTCTCGAAGAGCCGTATGTGATTCATAAGATTGGTACATCTGCAGAGCGAAAACAGTGGGTGAAGGAGTTGCTTGTAAAAGTCGGTTTACCTGAAACCGCTGTAAACCGTTATCCACACGAATTTTCTGGCGGTCAACGTCAGCGTATCGGTATTGCTCGTGCCATTGCGCTAAAACCTAAATTGCTCATCTGTGATGAGTCGGTCTCTGCATTGGATGTGTCTGTTCAGGCGCAGATCTTGAACTTGTTACTGCAACTTCAGCAAGAAATGAACCTTGCAATCATCTTTATCTCTCATGATTTGTCTGTGGTGAAACATGTGTCTGATAAAGTGGCGGTGATGTATTTTGGTAAAGTAGTGGAAGCAGGTAACGCGAAGGAAATCTACGCAAACCCTCAAAATGATTACACCAAGAAACTCTTGTCCGCGATTCCGATTACACACCCGAAATACCGCAAGAAGAAGCGTTTAGCAGAAAAAAAGCAGCAAGTGGCGTAACGCCATCCGCTGAGTAAAATCATCATCGAAAAACGCTCCACTTGGTTGGAGCGTTTTTATTATGTGTGTTTTTTCTCGCTGAGAGAGGGCGCTCTTCAGCTTCTTGAAAAGAGCGTGCTACACTGCAAACTTATTCCTTTGATTTGTTTGGATAGTTGGCTATGCCGTCGCATTTACCTAAATCATTCAGTCGTCCATTTCTGAAAATCTTTCATGTGCTTGAAGCCGTGCTTCTGGTCGCCATTACTTTGGCAACTGTGTGGGCGATGGTGGAAGAGTTTATTCACATTTATGTACAAAAGCGTGTATCGCTCGATGACATCTTATTGATGTTTATCTATTTGGAAGTGCTCGCCATGGTCGGGCAGTTCGTGATGAATGGTAAGATACCCGTTCGTTACCCAATTTATATTGCCATGATGGCCATTGCTCGCTACATCACGCTTGGTATGAAAGAGCTCGACTCCGTGATGATAGTATGGCTCTCTTTAGCTGCGTTTATTCTGGCCGCGGCAACCTTGGTTATTCGAGTTGGTCACCATTATTGGCCGTATATAGATAATCAAACCGCCGAAAAAGACGAATGATGTTAAGCCTCGCTCAGTGCGAGGCTTTATTTTTGCGTGAAGGGAAATCACATCCAAATGGCTTGGGGGGTAAAAAAGTGTAAAGTCATCTCAAGCCATCTTGTTTCTTGCTCTATTGATGAGTATCTTCACACTAACCTTTTCTTTTTTCTGCCTGTTTGATGAGATATTGTGATGCTAGCGAAAAGCACATCGACAATTTACTTTCTGCTGAGTGTCTTGATTGCTTTTGCGCTTTCAAGCGGTATCGCTCGTGCAGAAATACCATCAACGGCGAATCACATGGCGATGGCTGATTCTCTGCATATTAGCTACTGTGATTTGACCTTTGGCTCGGTAGAAAAGAACGAGTCAGGTTGCTGTGAACCGGGCGGAACATGCTTTGAAAAGCAGTGTTGTTCTCATGGTCACGCATCGGGGACGGCTGTTGTTGAAACTCAGCCAAGATCTTATGAAGCACCTTACAGAGATGAACTGGCGATAAGCAAAATCGCGCTCTATACCAGTGCAGACATGCACTCTCACTTTCGTCCTCCGATAGCTTAATTCCTATCTCGCAGCATTTCGCTGCCAACAATTTTACTGCACGTAATGTCGTGCGAATTTGTTACGCGTGTAAATAGCTTTCTATTTGCACCATCCTGTGATGGGAATGAAAAATGAAAACCAATCTAATTGCTCGTACTGAGCACCTTGCTGCGTGCCTACCACACCTTGTTATCAACCGACAAGCGGGAGGTCGCCATGACGCATAAGCATCTACCAATTATCTTGTTTGTGTCTGTGTGCTTGATTTGGGGCACCACGTGGTTTGCGATGGAAGTGGCGGTGCAAACTATTCCGCCCATCTTTGCTACCGGTCTGCGCTTCCTGATCGCTGCGCCGCTATTAATCATGTTGGCGAAACACCTCAATCAACCCCTGTTCTTCCCGAAAGGGAAAGTGTTCTGGATGTTCGTGGTCGCGATTTTCTATTTCGCGATTCCGTTTACCTTGATGATTTTTGGCGAGCAATACATTTCATCGGGTCTTGCCTCGATCATCTTCGCCAACATGCCGATTGCGGTGATGGTGACATCGAGCCTGTTCCTTGGGCTCAGGTTGCGTAAATCTCAGATTGCAGGTCTTTTAGTCGCGGTTCTGAGCTTAGTTTTGATTCTAGCGAAAGAGATGAGTTTAGGTGGCGAGGATTACATACTGGGCTTTCTCGCTTTAGGTGGGGCGGTCGCGATTCATTCGGTGATGTACGTGTTTGTTGAAAAGTTCTGTAAAGGCATTCCAGTGCTGACTTACAACGCCTTTCCAAGCTTTGTTGCCTCAGCGTTGCTCTTTATCACCTCACTGATCGTCGAACAGCCGGATCTTTCTCAGTTCTCGTTGGATTCGATTACCGCTGTGATTTATCTCGGTATGTTTGCCAGCGTCGGTGGCATCGTGGCGTACTTTAAGCTTGGACAAGTGTCGACGCCGTTTACCGCCTCTATCTGTTTTCTGTTTTTCCCGTTGATTGCGCTTAGCCTTTCAACATGGATTGCAGGTAACAGTTTGTCATTAGTTTCCGTTGCTCTGCTGCTGCCATTGCTCGGAGGTATTTTTGTGACTAAAGCCGAGCCTGCTTTTTGGCAGCGTTTTCGCCTAAAACCTGCTGAGAAAAAGCCTGTGCTATGTGAGCATTGTATGAAGAATATCAATGCCTAACATAGGCTAAACATCATGAAAAAGCCCCATTTGATTGGGGCTTTTGACGTAATGCTATTGACCTTGCTCGTTACGCAGATACATGATGGCAACCATGCTAAAGCCAATAAATTGCCATAGATATTGTCCATCACTTGCACCTGTAATGGTTTGGGTGAAAGCCATACAACCCGTTACGAACAGAGATGCAAAAGCCGCATAGAGTAGCCACGGACGTTCTTTACCAGCCATAAACTCACCTGCCAGCACCGAGCGAATCACCAATAAAAACGGTAAGCACTGCAAAGCAATGAGAATCGGGAACATAAAGTCAAACGTTGGGCTCAGCAGTGCATGACCGATTTGGCTCTTATCCCACGTTCCAACGATATAACCTTTCCAGCCAGCCCAAGTATCACCTGCATAGGCGGTGTCAGGCGTTATAATACCAAGTAGCACGCCCATCACTTTATCGATAAAGCCATTTTTGAACCAAAAGACGAACAGAAAGATCTGGATTGGAATGATCTGAAAAGCAAACTTCTTCAACATGTGTGTATCCCAAGAAATGAATGATTTGGTTTACAAGTATGTGGAAGGCGCGTTTTTTACGCTTGATGCAAGGCAAGCGAGTTGAACTCCAAACAAAAATCAAACATCCAGAATGCCCATTAGCATTGGAGAGGCTGACTTAACAATAGGCGAGAGCAGCGATTTTTCACTTCGCTTTATTTGAGACTATTCTGCTGTTTGGAATAGGTTTGCTTTTTGTGAAGATTCAATAAGATCAAACAGTTGGCCGTTATGCTCTTTTTTCATCTCCGTATAGCGTTGGTAATTGTATTGCGAGCCTTTCGGGTTATCTGCGAGTTTGTCAGCCACGCTGAGTAAGTAAAAACTGATTGGGCTTGGCGTGCTTTCTGCTGCATAAAACAAGTAGGGGAAGGCTTGATTCGGGTGCTGGTTGATAAGCAAAGCAAGCCCCAAAGTGAGGTTGGCAATATCACAGCGTGGGTTCAGTTCGAACGCCTGCTTAGCTGAGTGAAGCGCCTGTTCGCGATCTTCTTGTTTGTGCTCGCGTAAGTAAGCTAAAGATTCAGAGTAAGACAACAAAGCGCTGACCAAATAGCTGTCTCGCCCTTGTTGTTGAATCGCATTAAGCTGCTGAGCAATATCCGAAAAAGCAGGACCACCTTTACCTTGATAGAAAAGAGAAATCCCTTCAGAGATCACTTTCCAATCGTCATAGTTACTGATGGAAGTCACGCGATGGCTAGCCACTTCGTAATCGGAACTCATTGGTGCAATGATGGCTTTGATTTCTAAAATTACATCGCCGATAGCATCGAAGAAGTTATCTTGGTTAAACGTCTTCTCTACCTTTTGGCTCTGGTTGGGTTGATGGTTGTTTTGCACCAAGACGCTAAGCACATAATTGCCATCTACTTTCTTAATCCAGCTTTTGAGCTCAACACCGTGGTTGGCAAGAGACTGCTTACTTTGTTGGGATAACTGAGAATAGTGATAACCGGATAGGTTTTTGGTTGAATTTAGCCCATAGAAGAGATAGTTATATACGCTTTCTGCCATTTCAAAGTCGCTAGTGGAATCAAGCGTAATATCATGAATATAAACGGGCACTACGTCACTTTGTTGTGCTGTGATTACCGTGGTGTCATCAATGGTGTTACCATTTTGTACTGCCCAAGCCGCAATAATTCCAACAGTCAGGATTGTCGCTACAGCTAAAACTAAGCGCTTGTTTTTAGGCTTGGCGGTACGGGTAAGAGGAGTGGATTTTTCAGGGATTGGAGTGTGCTTTATGCTTGGCTCAGTCACTTTGACATCAAATAAGTAACCTTGCTTAGGAATGGTCTGAATGATGCGATACGGACGCGTTTTGTCCTGAAGCTGGCTGCGCAGTAGACTGATCACTTGTCTCACCAAGTTGTCGGAAACCTGCGTTCTTTGCCAGACATCGGCGGCTATTTGCTGGGTACTCAGTACTTTCCCACGGTTCTCGATAAAGTAGCTCAGCAGTCTTGCTTGCAATGGTTCTAAATGAATCTCCTCACTATCAATCATCAACTGATTTTTATCAGGATAGAAAGAAATAGGGGAGTCATGTTGCAGGATGAAGCAATGCGAGCGAGTCATAGCGATTCAATGGTTTAGAAGTAACCACACAAGACTATTGGTTTTATAAATAGGAAGCAAGTTCAGCATCAGCAAATAAAAAGCCCCGCAGTGCGAGGCTTTTTGATATCTTATCAAGGTCTTTTATTACTCGATGTTCTGGATCTGCTCGCAGAATAACATTGGTCATGCCCTGTGAGACCAGTGCTTTCAAGCGA
Organism: Vibrio sp. L85; assembly: GCF_963871815.1. Taxonomy (NCBI): domain Bacteria; kingdom Pseudomonadati; phylum Pseudomonadota; class Gammaproteobacteria; order Vibrionales; family Vibrionaceae; genus Vibrio; species Vibrio sp. L85. Next base: position 27,724 of record NZ_CAWMYL010000193.1, on the reverse strand, counting down.
TTGTGGTGAGTAACTGTATCACGTTACTCACCGATATACTCACCAAAAAAATTTTGGTTAACTTACTGATGTTGCATCCACAGCAGCAGATCGGAGAGTAACCAAGACTTGGTTGTACCAACTTGCTTGGCTGTCGGAACTTGACCTTTTCGGTTTAGTCGCCACCATGTGGTGTTGCTGACCGAGGTGATCTGTTTGCGCTCAGCTTCTCTCACTAGGCGCTCCGATTCACCGTATGCACTCAAAATCTCCGCTCTTTGTGCAAGAGTAGGTTCAGTATAATTCATTTTACTTCTCCTCTTCCACGCGATGGGACATCAACCAAGCATCGAGATCATCACGCTTGAAGTACAGTTTGCGATTTGGCTTGTAGTGCGGAATCTGCTTGGCATGGGTCAGCTTATATATGTACTTAACTGACAAACCAGTGTATTGGGCGGTCTCTTCAGCACTAAGAAACTGCTTTTGCGATGTGATCAGAGTGCGTAGCTCTTCTGTTGCTGCTTTGATATCTGCCAGAAGCGCTTTAGCTTCCGCTCGTTCCTTCTGGGAAATGGGAAAGTGGGAAATCATGCCTCACCTCCTTGTTGAAAGCGGCTGAAGTCAATGTTGATGTTTAAGTCTTTAGCGATTTGGTTGGGAAGTAGTTTGAAGTGCCTTTCTGCCTTCCCTGAAATGCTACTTTTAAATGTGCCTCGTGACGGTTCGTTAGTCTGAAGCCAGCCTTGCTTTTTTAATATCATGGCGGCTTGAATAACTTGATGATCAAATTCGAGTTTTAGACCAGTTTTAAAAGCATCACGGCGGATATGCCAGCTCAATTCATTGCTATTCAATTTCCACCATCCGATCTTGGTCTCCGCACCTTGTGGTTTGATTGAATACTGGCTCTTGGGAAGAAACTTGTGCAGTTGCTCGCGAATATGTCGTTCCTCGTAATCAAATTCTTCGCTGTAGTTGGCTAGCCAGGCTTCAAAGACTTTCTCTATCTCAAATCTGGCGGAACCTTTTTCCCAAGGTATGGCTCCCAATTCGATAGCGAGCTCACCAACAGCAGCTAGAAATGAAAATCTATCAGCAGCAAATGCAACTTGATTACTAGGGTTGATTTGCAGGTTATTAATCCAAGTTTGGGAAATTTCTTTGATTTGAGCGGTAATAGTTTGTTCTAGGTCTGGCATCGCTGAAATCTGATTCAGGAACGGTTGCAAAGCCGTACCAAATTGTTGTTTCGTAACTTTGGCAATACGTTCGGCAAATTCCTTTGGTGACGCTGAACCATGTAGGTTTTCAAACACACCAAAAGTCTGAAAAAGAGGTATCTGAAAAAAACGCATCAACTGGCCAGCTTGTGGTTTTTTGTTTGCTTCTGCGAGCTTTTGTTCAAGGCTAACCTCACCTGTTGATAGCCCGATCAAACTCCAGTAATCCTGAGGTCTCGGACCACCGTCCTTATTGCCCCTCAGCTTAGATACACCATTACCTATTTGGTAGATGACTTTGGAAACATCTTCAGGTTCTGCTTGGTGGAGTTCATCGAGTAAAACCAGCATGCAGTTCCTATCCTTAGCGCGGCCTGCAAGCCCGTTTGCTGTGCTACTCCACGTGTCTCGATATTGGTAGTCAGAATAAACAGAGGCGGATAAGCGAATTAATGTTGTTTTGCCATTTTTGGATGAACCCAAAAAATGGATTATAAACGAGTCCCAGTCGAGTTTATCGAGTAAGGGTGCTGCAAATGCCGCACACAAAGTGAAAATCATCAAAGCATTATCCTGACAGAGAGTGGCAACGTTATCTTGCCACTCTAAAAAGGTGCCATTGGATTTTAATTGACCAGGTGAATCACCGTTGTACATCACCTCTTGCTCACCGAAGCCAGCGACCCAACTTGGTGAAACAAATTGACCAAAGTACCAACCCGTCTTTTCAACGGTTACAACTGTTTTCTCTGGATTCTCATTCATCAGATAGTCGAGAATAAAGTGCCAGTACTTTGCTTTGTGGTGAATAAATAATCCAGTGTCGGCTAATGACTGAAGCATGTTTTTTCCGCTATCAGCCAAAATATCTTTCATTTTGAAAACGCGCTCGTGAGCATTTCCCGATCGCGATGTCCATTGTAAAAGTACTCCGAAGTCTTTCATAAAGGTCGGATCATAAGTAAAGGCTTTCACATGGGTTGGCCCTGCGATTAGTATTGGATCCTTATCTTTTTCTTCTAGTATCAAGCCAACTTTCTTGGCTATAACGTTCTGGTTCATAAAAAATTCCTATTCAATAAATAGGCCGCGGCGCTATAGTTTTCAGCTGATTTCAGTTCATTTTGTCGACACCGTTATGGTATTTCAGAGGCTTGATTTTTTAGCGCTCTGAAGTTGCCCCTAGAGGGCCATTTGGCCGTTATTTTTGTAGATTTTTCCTGTTTTACTTTCACATGTGAAAGTCATGGTGCAGTACTGAAATAAATTGAAAAAACAGAAGAGGGGAACAAAAAAACTGTTGTAGTAAGTGTACCGCTTTCGAACGGTGCCGCTCTATCGGTACAGCTTCCGCTGCATTCACTGTACTGATAGAGCAAGTTAGAGTTATTTTGAGTACGGGAAGAGGGTTAACACGAATTTCATCCCGCCGCTAATAATTTCATTTCAAGTTGTATTTTTTCTCATCGCGAGGAGTTTGTGATAAAATCTTGTTCCTCATAACTTCATCTATATGGATAGAAAATATGATTCGATGCCATCTTGCTCGTTTGATGGGAGAGCGTAAGTTGCGTATTGCTGATGTTGTCCGTGAGACGGGCCTTAGTCGTAATACAGTAACGCTCCTCTACAAAGAAACCGCTCAAAAAGTGGACTTGGAAACGATAGAACGTTTGTGTGTTCTTTTTGATTGCAGTGTGGGTGAGCTACTGGAACGGGATCACGCTTAAGCATAAGTTTTATCTTGGCTTTAGTACCAGAAATTAAGTAAGGATACGGAAGGTAAAATGCAGACAACATCAAACTTTGCTTTTCTGAAAGAACACGATCCACTTTTTGTTGAACTAGCCTCCTGCGCGGAGCGCGTTTTTTCAAGCGATCCAAATACAACGTTAATCAAATTAAGGCAGCTAGGGGAAGCTCTAGCACAGCACATTGCCGTACTTATTGGTGTTGAATTTGATGAGCAAACTACCCAAGCAGATCTAATATATCGTCTTAATCGCGAATTGAAGCTCGAGCCTGTTGTTCGTGAACTTTTCCATACCCTCCGCATCGAAGGTAACAAAGCGACTCATAAGTTTAGAACTCAACATCGAGAAGCTCTCGACGGCCTTAAAGTCGCTAGAGCACTCGCTATCTGGTTTCATCAATCTTTTAGCAAGCAAGGCTCAAGTTTTAAACCTGGGCCATTCCTTCCACCTTTAGATCCTAGTAGCCAACTGCGCCAACTCCAGTCTGAAATTGAGAAACTGAAAACTGATCTCACCAATGCCAATGTAGAGTTAGATTCCAGCAAACAACTGAATGACTTAATCAAGCAAGAAAAAGTAGAGTTTGAAGCGTTGGCTTTGGCTATGGATGAGGAATCTCAACAACTTGCCGAGCTCGCCAAAGAGCACGAGTTGGCGTTGACTCAACAGAAAAAAGAATATGAATCCAAGCTGCACGCTCTTCAGAAAAAGTTAGAGCAGCAGGATGAAAAAGCCTCAGCATCTCAAAAGCAAAAAATAAGCGCCAAAACGCGCAAAGCAAGTCAGCACATTGTGTTGAATGAAGAGCTAACCCGTATTTTGATTGATCAACAGCTCACAGAAGCGGGTTGGTCTGCTGATAGCCAAGAGCAAACATACCAAAACGGCGCTCGTCCAGAAAAAGGCGTTAATAAAGCGATTGCAGAATGGCCAACAAAATACAATGGTGAAGGCGGCAGAGCAGACTACGTATTGTTCCATGGTCTGATACCAATCGCCGTGGTAGAAGCAAAAAAAGAAAATACAAATGTCGCGGGTAAGATTCCTCAAGCAGAGCGCTATAGCAAAGGTTTTCAGCTCGAGGGTCAAATGCAAGGTGCGTGGGAAGTTGAAGGACAAACGGTGGCATGGCCAGACGAGCTCGATGACCACTACAAAGTACCATTCGTCTACTCCTGCAATGGGCGCCCATATCTCCCACAGCTTAAGGAGCAGTCTGGTACCTGGTTTCGTGATGTGCGTGACTTTAGTAATACTAAGCGTGCTTTACAGCAGTTCCACACTCCTGATGGTTTAATGGACTTGTTGAAACGGAGTAAACAAGAGGCGGAGCACGCCTTGCAGAAAGAAGGGTTTGCGTATCTAAAGTTGCGCGACTACCAAGAAAAAGCGATTACGGCGGTAGAAAACACGTTAGCAAAAAATATTCGTAGTGCGTTACTTGCGATGGCTACGGGGACGGGAAAAACTCGTACCATCATTGGCTTGATGTATCGCTTTTTAAAGGCGGAGCGTTTTAAGCGTATTTTGTTCCTTGTCGATAGAACTGCTTTGGGTCAACAAGCGATAGATTCATTCAACGAAGCACCACTGGAGCAAAACCAGACCTTGTCCAAGATCTACAACGTTGCAGAGCTAGGTGATATGGCTGCGGAAGCGGAAACGAGGGTACAGGTTGCGACGGTGCAGGCCATGGTCAAGCGTATATTCATGTCAGATAACCCACCGTCAGTGGATCAGTTTGACTGTATCATTGTTGACGAAGCTCACCGAGGCTACACCCTAGATCAAGAAATGACTGAAGGAGAGTTGGTCACTCGTGATAGCAGTCAGTATCTCTCGAGTTACCGCCGAGTACTCGATTACTTTGATGCCGTTAAAATTGGCTTAACCGCCACACCAGCAAAGCATACCAGTGACATATTTGGTAAGCCCGTTTACACCTACTCCTATCGCGAAGCGGTCGCAGATGACTGGCTGATTGATCATGAGCCGCCAATTCGTTACGAAACCTTGCTGACCCAGAATGGCATTGCCTTTGAAAAAGGCTCACAAGTGTCTGCGATTAACACCCAAACAGGTGAGGTTGAATCATCAGAACTGGAAGATGAGCTTAAGTTTGAGGTTGATGCGTTTAACCGCAGAGTGATCAATGAGAACTTTAATCGAGTCATCTGTGAGCAACTGGTACAGGAACTTGACCCATTTGGTGATGAAAAAACCATGGTTTTCTGTGCGACAGACCTGCATGCAGATATGGTGAAGCGCCTGTTGGACACTGCATTTAAAGAACTTTACAACGGCGAATACAATCAAGCTGCAGTGGCTAAAATCACTGGTCAAAGTGATAAAGTCGATACGCTCATTCGCCAATACAAGAATGAACGTTATCCGAACATTGCCATTACCGTTGATTTGCTGACGACAGGCATAGATGTACCCAAAATAGCTAATCTTGTTTTTCTTCGTCGCGTAAAATCACGCATCCTATACGAGCAGATGATTGGGCGTGCTACTCGCCGTTGTGATGAGATCGGTAAAACCGTATTTCGGATTTATGACCCTGTCGATATCTATGCAGCGTTGAGCGAGGTCAACACCATGAAGCCTTTGGTGAAAGATCCGAATATCACCATTGAGCAGTTAGTGGATGAGCTGACGGACCCCGAAACGTTGGATAAAGCGCTAAATAGTCCTGGTGAGCAACAAGGTGAATCGCACGCGGACGTCATTCTTAGCCAACTGAGCCAAAAGCTGATGCGAGTGTTGCGTAAGGCCGAGAAAAAATCTGAATCAAACCCAAAGCTGAAAGAGAAGCTAGGGGAATTACAGGAGCTATGGGGAGTTGAACCTAAATTGCTGCACAAACACTTGCATCAGTTGGGGCCCAAACAGGCGGCGCAGTTTGTAACTCAGCAAAGCGGCCTACTGAATCAACTGGCGGAAGTGTCATTGCTGATTGGCGGTGAGCGTAAACCTGTGCTCTCCAACCATGAAGATGAAATACGAGAGCGCACTCAAAGCTATGGTGCTTACCAACGCCCTGAAGATTATCTCGATAGTTTTAACCAGTTCATTAAAGAACAGTTAAATCAATCTGCTGCGCTAGCGGTAGTGGTCAATAAGCCAAGAGACTTAACACGAGAGCAGCTTAAGGAAGTGCGTTTGCTGCTTGATGGAGCGGGTTACGCAGAAGCGAAACTACAAAGTGCAGTGCGTAACCAAACCAACCAAGACATTGCGGCCAGTATCATCGGACATATTCGCCGTGCAGCTTTTGGTGAACCATTGGTTCCATTTGAACAACGTGTCGCTCAGGCGATGGATAGGATTTACACCAATCATCAATGGACACCAGCACAGCGAAAGTGGCTTGACCGGCTTGCCAAACAACTTGTGCATGAAGTCATCGTCGACCGTGAGTTTGTGAATCTGCGCTTTGCGGATCATGGCGGTGCTAAGCAATTAGACAAAATTTTGGTAAACCAGCTGGATACCGTACTCTCTGAGCTAAGTGAAGCCATGTGGCCAGTACAAAGCGCCAGTTAATCCAGAAACAATTTAAATCACTTGGCGCATCTTATCGATGAGCTGAGAAAGAGAACTAGGAAACAACATGACTAACGATAACATCGTACAAAAACTCTGGAACCTCTGTGACGTGCTGCGTGATGACGGTATCAACTACTCGGACTATGTAACTGAACTAGTACTGCTGCTGTTCATTAAAATGGTGCATGAGAATACCGAAGCCGAAACGTTGGATAAGCATACTCTACCAGAGGGTTGTCGTTGGACGGATTTGAACAGCAAGTCAGGTATTAACTTGCTCAACCACTACAAGCAAATGTTGCTCGACCTCTCTAAAGACACTGATCCGCTGATCAGCGCGATTTATGCCGATGCACAAACCCGCCTGCGTGAGCCTCGCCATCTAGAGCAGCTCGTTAAGTCTCTCGATCAGATTAAAGATTGGTTTAGCAATGAAAAAGATGGCCTTGGCAACCTATACGAAGGCTTACTACAAAAGAACGCCAATGAAACTAAATCTGGAGCAGGGCAATATTTCACACCAAGAAGCCTTATTGATTCTATGGTGCGCTGTATCAAACCTCAGCCAGGAGAAGTGATTCAAGACCCCGCAGCAGGCACCGCTGGCTTCTTGATTGCGGCTGATCGCTACATGAAAGGTCAAACTGATGATTATTTCGACCTAGACACGAAACAGCAGGCGTTCCAAAAGAACAAAGCATTTATTGGTGTGGAACTTGTACCATCGACTCGACGCTTAGCATTAATGAACTGTTTGCTTCATGGAATGGAAGGTGATGATGAAGGCGTGGTTCACTTGGGTAACGCCTTAGGTCAGGTAGGTGCAAACCTAGAAAAAGCGGATGTGATTCTGGCCAACCCACCATTTGGCACCAGCAAAGGTGGTGAGGCATCTATCACCCGTGATGATTTGACCTACCCAACGAGCAACAAACAACTGGCTTTCCTGCAGCATATCTACCGCAATCTGAAGCCGGGCGGACGCGCTGCTGTTGTGTTGCCTGATAACGTGTTATTTGAATCAGGTGTAGGAACTGATGTTCGTCGGGACCTGATGAACAAATGCAACCTTCACACTATCTTGCGACTGCCAACTGGTATTTTCTATGCCCAAGGGGTTAAAACCAATGTGCTCTTTTTCACCAAAGGCAGCACAAAGGACAAGTTACAAGAGGAAAACTGTACAGAAAATGTTTGGGTGTACGATCTTCGAACCAATATGCCTAGCTTTGGTAAGCGCAATCCATTTAATGAAAGCCACCTTGCGCCTTTTGAAAAGGTCTATGGTGAGGATGCCAATGGCCAAAGCCCGCGCCAAGAGGGAGAATGGTCATTCGATGCGTTTGAAATTGAAGTAGATAAGTCCGCTAGCGAAGAAAACCAAAATGTTGATAACGATTTGGCACATAGCCGTTGGCGTTGCTTTAGCCGTGATTGGATCCGTCAAAGCAAAGGCGATTCTCTTGATATTAGCTGGTTAAAAGACAAAGACAGTGTCGATGCGTCAAGTCTCCCTGAACCTAGTCTGTTGGCAAAAGAAGCTAAGCAACAATTAAATGCTGCATTGATTGGGCTCGATACAATACTTGCCTCTCTTGGTGAGGAATAAGAACATGAGAGAATTAACTACGTGGACATTAGTCTCTCTGAAGGATATAGCACAATGGGGATCTGGTGGCACTCCATCTAGAAAGAATGCAAGCTACTATGATGGTGATATCCCATGGGTAAAAACGGGGGATTTAGGTCCCAGAGTTTTAAATAATTCTAACGAGCATATTACTGAGGAAGCCATCGCTAAATCTAGTGCGAAGTTATTTCCAAAAGGTTCTGTTGCTATGGCTATGTACGGTGCAACTATAGGAAAAACTTCAATTCTAGGTATGGAAGCGACGACAAACCAAGCTTGTGCTGTGGGCAACCCCGTTGAGGGAGTTACGGTTAGCGAGTTTCTTTACTATCTCCTTCTAAATGCAAGAGACTCTTTTATTTCACTAGGCAAAGGTGGAGCCCAGCCTAATATTTCTCAAACCTTAATAAAGGATTATGAGGTATATCTTCCCCCTCTAGCTGAACAAAAAGTCATCGCCGAAAAGCTAGATACTCTGCTTGCGCAAGTTGAAGTGACCAAAGCTCGACTAGAAAGCACGCTTGAAACGCTCAAGCAGTTCCGTCAATCGGTGTTGGCTGCAGCAGTGAGTGGAAAATTAACGGAAGGTTGGCGGGATAGTTCTTTGCCGCAATGGCAAAAAGTAAAACTTATCGATGTATTAGAGTCGAAACCACGTAATGGCAAATCTCCGAAGGGTGTTGATTACGAAACACCATATAGAAATCTGACGCTATCATCGACAACCACTGGTAAATTTATTGAAAACCAATACAAATTTGTTGAACTGGATATTGATAGTGATTCATATCTTTGGGTTAAGAACGGAGATATTTTAATTCAAAGAGCTAACACGATTGATTATGTTGGAGTTAGTGCGATTTATGAAGGTGAGGACGACAAGTATGTGTATCCTGACTTAATCATGAAATGCAGGCCTAATGAGTCCGCCTTAGGGAAATATCTTCATTTAGCACTCTCTTCTGAAAAAGTAAGAAAATATTTTAGAGATAACGCCACTGGTACGGCTGGCAATATGCCAAAAATTAATCAGCAGGTCGTATCAAATGCACCAATAAGCTTACCAACGCTAGCTGAACAGCATGAAATAGTCAGTCGCGTGGCGCGTTTGTTTGCTGGCGCAGATGCTACCGAACAACAAGTTAATCAAGCATTAGAACGGGTCAATAACCTTACTCAATCGATCCTTGCCAAGGCTTTTCGTGGTGAGTTGACCGAGCAATGGCGCAAAGAAAACCCAGAACTAATCTCCGGTGATAACTCTGCAGAAGCACTGCTGAAAAAGATTAAAGCAGAGCGAGCGGCTGCAAAGCCTAAGCGCAAAGCAAGGACAACTAGTGCATGACCCCGAGTGTTGAAAATCAGTCACAACTGAAAGAGCAAGAGGCGCTGATTGGTCAAAAGCGCGGTTTTAGCGACTTTGTGGTTTATGTCGATGAAAGTGGCGACCATAGCCTGACATCAATCGACCAGGATTACCCTGTCTTCGTGTTGGCGTTTTGCATTTTCTATAAGGGGCACTATCTATCTAATGTTGTGCCCCAGCTTCAACAGCTTAAGTTTGACTACTTTGGCCACGATTTAGTGATTTTACATGAGCATGAAATCCGCAAAGAGAAAGGCGATTTCACCACCTTCAAGAATCGAGCAGATAAAAATCAATTCCTAGGTCGTTTAAGTGAAATTATCGATGGCAGCAACTTTATTCTTGCCTCCTGCGTGATTGATAAGAACAAGATACACAACCCTGAAGAGGTGGGTAACCCTTATCATATTGCTCTCAAGTACTGCTTAGAGACCTTGTATGATCTGGTAACCGAGAAAGGGCAACAAGAGCTTGAGACACATGTCATCGTAGAGTGCCGGGGCAAGAAGGAAGACAACGAACTAGAGCTTGAGTTTCGCCGTATCTGTGATGGTGAAAATAAGTACCAGCGAGATTTGCCCTTTAAGATCCGCATGGCATCGAAAACCTCTAATTCGGCTGGGTTACAGTTGGCAGATTTAGTGGCGAGACCTATCGGCAGGCACGTACTCAACCCAGCTCAGGCAAACCAAGCATTCGATATCTTGCAGAAGAAGTTTTACTGTGAGGGTGGCAGGTGTGCTGTTGGTCAAGGCTATGACCAGTGGGGACTAAAGCATTTTCCATAGTATTTTTATGAGGTTATTTCAAATTTGCTAACCTCCAGATAGCGAAAAACCTCGATGATACTCACCGAGGTTCCAACGCCGACCGGGCACTCCCAATCCACTTGCGCTTAGTATAGTGGACAGCCCCGAAAAAATTCAAGCACTATATTACCACATTGCGTGGTAAATCATTTTCCTCATAAGCGTGGGGGGATGGCGCAATCGTATAGGATAACACTCGTGAAGTTACTCTCGTTAAAACTGAACGGTCAGTACAAAGGGCTTAAAGATCAGTATTTTGATTTCTCTCGATCTCAGGGAAACATAGTCGCATTAATCGGTCTCAACGGTTCTGGTAAGTCACAGCTCTTAGAAGTGATCGCGGAAGCGTTCGCTTTTTTGGAGCGCTGTCAACGTGATGATTTTGTCGTTCGAACGCCTTTGGGCTTTGGGTTTGAGTTGGTTTATGAATTATCTGATGTGGGAGTGGGTCAGCTAAGCAGCTTTAGTACAATGGAAAGCTCTCCTTCGTTCATAGCCCCTAGATGTCAAAATCCCAGATATAAAGTAGCTCTAGATGGTGATTTGAAGCAGCCCAGTATTTTTTGCTGGACAGACGATGAATGGAAAGAAGTATCGATTGGAGCGCTTACTCTGCCTAATGTTGTGGGTTACTCGTCGGGGTTGAATGAAAACTTGCAACGCAGTTTTATGAAAAATACGGTGCAGTATTTTGACGCAATGAGAGTGCGACTGAAGCGAAAAAAAGAGCTAGAAGCTGAACTAGATGACGAACAAATATCTTTAATTAATCATCGGTATTGGAAAAAGTACCCTCACATTTTTTCTCCTGAGGATTCCTTTTTTGAGCCAATTTATTTTTCAGGTGAGTCATCTGGAGTTATTTCTGAAGAAGAACTTAAACAAATCGAAAGTGGTCGATTTTTATTGGGACTTCGTGAGTACCCGACAAAATTAAGTAAAGCGATCTATATCGATTATGACAGTGTTGGCCTTGCATTAGCCTCACTTGCATTATTACCACAAGCCGAAACCGAAAAGTTACTGCAAGAAGTGACTTATAAATACCCTCAAAAACTCGTTTTGCTTTATGACCTTAGAGGTGATGTCGCGGGAGAAGATGAAGTTAGAGATATTCAACTGTTGGCTCGCGTAGCTGGCGAGGCTAATGTTCGTGGTGTGGGTCGTCAAACCAGTGATGAACAATATGAGCTATATGAGTTAGATTTCTTAGCTGGAGAAATAACACTAGATCTTACAAGTCATACTGTTCTTGAAATGCTCAGTGAAGCGAGTTATGGGCAGCCTTTATCTCTATTTCGTCGGCTATTTAAACTTCAACAGTTAGGGGTCAGAAATTGGCAGGGGGTTACCCGGCAAAGTCTGAGAAAAGACTATTTTCTTGAAACAGTAAAGAAACCGCTTAAAACCAAACTTCCACTTGCCGTTAAGCAACTGGTCTTGGCGAATGATGCTGGTAAAACCGTGCATTTTGACGATCTTTCTGATGGTGAAGCTCAGTTAACTCAGATCCTGGCAACCACTAGAATATTCAGTGATGAGAACACACTATTTTTACTCGATGAACCAGAAACACACCTGAACCCATCTTGGAGAACGTACTTTCATAAGTACCTAAGTAAGGCGATGCTATCCGTACAGAATCAGGGGTTAAATGGGCAAGTATTCTTATCTACCCACTCACCTTTCATGGTGTCATCGCTGAAGCGAGAAGATGTAATGTTTTTTGAGAGAACTGATAACGGTTTGATTCAAATGAAACCAGTGGATAGCCAGACATACGGTGCTTCTTTTGAAGTGTTGATCAAAAACCACTTTGGTTTGCGCTCCCTTATCTCTCAAACAGTTGTCGAAGCTGTAAAAGAATATCTACCTAAGGATGAGCGTCCTGAGTCACTAGCCGCTGCCCGTGAGTGGATTGAGGAAAATCTCGGTGACTCGATGGAAAAAGCCTACTTGCTAAGGAAGTTGCAAAGCTAATGTTGTTTCCATTGAATCCCAATACCCCTCAGTGCCGTGTTTTTGAGGTACTAAATAGTGAGCTTTTGCATTTCTTAGAGGCAGCTGTTCAGGCGAACAGCTTCAATCAAGATCTGTTTTCTCAGTACCAACATGGCGGTCAACAAACAATAAGTGTCTGTTGGAGCAATAAGGCTACGAAAGAAAAGTTTGAAGCGCTATGGCTTGCTTTAGAGCCTTTAGAACAACAGACTCGACGTGAATTATTTGAACTTGTTCAAAACTCCCAAGATATCACAGTGTATTTTGATGATTTAGCTGCTCCACTACCAGAGTTAGAGGATAGCTTATTTGAAGTGTTTAAGTCTCTGACATCCCATTTATTCACTCGGACTAAAGATTTATCTGGAGCAAAGCAACAGGCTGATAGTTCGATAGAGCAACACTTTCAAGAGTTTAGGCGTGAAAACAATAATTCCCAATTGTGCTTTTTATGTGGTACCTCACTACTGTCGCAAGATAGAACAAACTTAGATGATGATGAGCAATGGCGAGCCGATTACGACCATGTGCTTTGCAAAGATAAATACCCGATTTACACGGCTCACCCTGGAAACTTCATCCCTACTTGCCATATCTGTAACAGTAAGGAAAAAGGGGCGAAGAACGTACTTGTCGGTTCTCAAGAACAACGCCGAACGGCTTTTTATCCCTTGCCACCATCACAAGAGTCATGCCATCAGTATGCTTGTATAGAGCCTAGTTTTAGAGGGTTAGCTGAACTGCATGGTGGAGATTGGCAGGACCCAATAGCCTCGGCTCCAGTTACGTTTCCCACTGCGCCCGCTGAGATCGCTGTCAAAATCAGTGTTTGGAAAGAGGTTTATCAAGTTCCTAGCCGAGTTGAAGAGCATGTTATAACCCACTTCTGTGAACGGGTAGCCTCGGACTTGATGCCACAGGACTTCAATGATTTTTGCAACCAGTTAAACCGGCATACCCAGCGGTTTCCCTTGGATGTTAAGAAAGCTGAGTGGCGGTTTTGGTGGTATCGAGTTTATGAATTCTTAGCTAATAAAGATCAGGGATACTTGCGTGATGTTTGGTCACTGATTGAATGGAAGCAAACAGTCGCTAATGATGGTGATCTGTTAGCGGAGTTTGGTTTTTAGCAAACTCCCCTTGGAGGGGAAGTTTCACATGTGAAAGTGCAGGTAAAGGTCCCAAAACTTATTGGCTAGCTTAACGGTAAGTCCCATTGCGCTTGAAGGCTACGTATCGTAGTCCCAAATAATAGGGAATTTATCGCCAATTGTCCCATTAGAGGTAACGGCTATTTTCATGGAAAACGAAGCGAAGAGTCCCAAAAAAGATAGTTATCTGGAAAGGAATTGGAAAGGTCCGGTTATTACTATTAGAAAAAGCTATTTTCTTAGGTGCCTTGGATGAATTGAGTCACAGCTGTTTAGACATCCACCCTGAGTTCAGATTTCCTAAAGCTCTAGTCCCAAATAATTTGCACTTTCGATACATTGCGCCCTGGAAGGGCAATTTCCGAGTCGGTGTTCTTTTAGCTAGTGCGGTAACTTGGTGTTGATCCAAAACACAGGAGAAACGCCATGGATTTTACAGAAAAAAATGAAGTTGCCCGTGACTGGCATCGTACGATTCAAACCATGCAAGTAATTCATGAAGATAAGTTGTTTGAGCTTGCGCTCAAGCAGTCCACTGAGTTCGCTACTAGCATTCAAGAAATTGCTCAGGTCGAGGGCTATCGTCTTGAGTGTATTGCCAACATTTACTGTAATCACTTTTGGCGACACAATAAGCAGTATCGCAACCGTAGTGATGTGAAAATGGGTACTTATGGATGCCGCGCTAGAATTAAAGAAAATAAATTTGAAGCTGTATGGTTCAAAAATAAATTTCTCAGCGAAACTGAAATTAAGAATGTAAGTCACCCTGAATATACTGTTAGGTCGCAACATTTTCCAAAGGGGAAAGGATTACGCTATCCCCAGAGAACATTTAAGTATGCGCGAGATTGGGAGCTGCCACTAATTAACATGACGGAAGATGCTTTCGAAATTATTAGAGATCTCCGAAAGCATGCAAATCAGCTTCGTTGTAAGGCTGAGGCATATCAAAATCGGCTCAACAAGCTTCGTCAGCATTTCGATGAAAGTGTAGCGAAGGAATAAATTGCACCGACATAACAAAGAGCAAATAGATCAATTGGTTATTGATTTTTAATAAAGCCTCATCTAGCTTTTGGATGAGGCTTTTCTTTTCTTGAGTCTGGGGTTGCATTTTATAATTCGATGATACGCTGGTAGTAAAAAGGAGGATATGCAAGTGATGAAGTTAAAAGTTCAGTCAGTATCTGCCAGCAAAAGCAAAGTCAGCGTTGCTTGGTTCGTTGGGTTGTCGAGATCTGGGATAGTTGATGTTGGAATTGGGCGTTTTGAGAGCCGTATAGCTATTGCAGAATTAACAGTAGCACGCTATTTGCTCTGGGACCGTCAGGTATTCGGGCATCGCCCAGGTAGCGGTAAAGGTGTCGAACTAGGTTTACCGCACAAGACTCTTCATTCTCTTAGTCTGAACTCTTGCGTTGAGTTGCGGAAAGCCGGTCAGTATTTAAAGACGTGGCTGGACGGTGCTCAACTCAAACCAGATGAAATTGTCAGTGTTGCTGCTTCTACTGAACAGATACCTGTGATCCAGCCATATCGTTCACCTCAGCCCGTATTTGATTCACCAGTTTTGGGACCAGTGGCAATCAGTCGCCATGCCATACAGCGTTATCAGGAGCGCTTTCAACATGGGTATACGAAGTCTCCTTGGTTAAGCCTGCAACGACAGCTTTGTAACCCCGAATTGCGCCAAGCGATACTCTCAGAACGTACACGATTTCAGAAACTGCTGAAGTACGGAGACGATGGCAGCCAAGTCTGGCACCACCCGACGGGAGATCTATATTTCTTGCTAGTGCCACAGGAGACTCACTCGCTGGTCGTGACAGTTTTTTCCCATTTGAGTCACTCTATGGCTAGGGAGGCAGCATGATTCTGAAGATGAACGCCGTTTCTGCTGATGTGTCTTCAAAGCACCCTGGCAGTGCTGGTATTGAACCTCATGCTTTCACCGAAAAAGAGGTGGAGACAACGATGCGTGTTGATTGGCTTTGGCCGCTCAAAGCGATAGTAAAATTGGTTCTTTTTGTGACGCTGTTGTTTGCCTTGCCCAGCCCAATTTCATTTTTGATTATCCTGTTTACCGCAGCTTATTGCGTGAACAAGCTACATCGACGTTATGGCAGGCCCAGAGCCAGCAATAACAAGGCGAAACGGTTCCAAGGGCATGGATCGATATCGATAGGAGCTAGCTCGGCATCTGGCTTATTAAGTTCAGGAGTATACCGAGCTGGATGGGTCAGCGCGGCGAGTGCGGAATTGATGCCAGATATCGCAGATGCCAGTTCTGATTCGAGCTCTTCATTTTGGTGTGGTGATATCAACCCAGCAAGTGGCCTTCCCATGATGGAAAATTCTTGTATTGATGTCGGTGGCAATGTGTTTGGGGATGACAGTATGACTAGCATTGATACCAGTTTTGACTGTGGTGGTATTAGCTGCGACCCATTTGATTCAACGATTTAAGGAGGTTGTATGGATTTGCTTTGGTATTGGTTCGCAGGTCTGCTTTTGACAGTTGGTGCTGTTGGATGTGTCTACTGGTATGCTGCATATCAGGCAAAGCGGGGTGGGGGTAACAAGGATGGATAGTTTTCCCTATTTCCCACGTATCCCAATTTCCCAGTGAATTTAGGATTTACTTGAGGTGTGTGGCTGGTTACTAGCTAATTTTTGAATTAGTGTGCTTTTTTCTTCTTCTGAGAGATTTTCTATAAGGCATAGAAGTTCAGCTGTCTTTGGTGAATCACAGAAAAAGAACGCAATGGGTACGTTTAGTTCTTCTGCCATTTTTCTTAACGTGTTGATATCAGGCGTATGGCGGCCTTTCTCATAATGGTTCATGCGTCCACTCGCCACACTTGGGTCCATACCAATACGAATACCGAGCGTTTTTTGGCTGATGCCTGCTCGCGTTCTTGCCTCTTTAAGGCGTGTTGGTAGGGGGCTTGGGGTTGGCAAATCACATTCATCGACAATCTCTAGATGCTTAGATCTTCTAAGTTTTTTATGATTCTGTATACTTAGGATATCTAAGCTTTGTGGTTGATGGAATAGTCATGGAGAGCAAAAATGCCTAGTAAGTTTGCACTTAAAAGAAAAACGAGAAGTGGTGTACCGTTGAAAGTCCTCAGTGTATGTTTATCGGTAGGTTTATCTGCCCAAGCATATGCTGTGCCTAGTTATGAGCTCACATATGGTGACTGGAAGCAGATGTGCGGTCAGCCTAACCAAGCGTGCAACTTTTTCCTAAAAGGTTTTTTGCAATCAGCCTCTTTTTGGACTCAGTGGGTTGAAGATGCGGCGTTACTTCGCCCTGATCTTAAAAGAGCAAATGATGTCGTGCGTTGGGTCAGTATGCCTCAAGATAATGGTCAGCTTTGCTTACCAAGAAACATTCAGTTTGAATCAGTAAGATCTCATGTCGATCGATCCCTTGAGCTGCTGTATCGAGAACAGCCTGATTTTACTCCAGGGCCCAGTACATTGCTTACAGGGCCTGGTTTAAGGGTAAATCTGTATGATGCATTTAAGAATGCGTACCCTTGTCGATCACAGTAAGTGGCATATACGATCTGCAACCTTCTGGTGTGCTTCTCGTCGCTCCTCCAGAAAATCGTGGCGGTTGTAGATGCCTTCAACCCCTTTGAGTTTGTGATTTAGACACCTTTCAGCCACTTGACCATCAATGCCCTCGGCTGAAGCCAGTGTTCTGAAGGTACGACGCAGGTCATGGACAACAAAGTAATCAACCCCTTCCATTTTATTTTTGGTTGGCCTCTCTTTGTCACGACCAAACAGATATTTAATAGCGGTGGTTATTGTATCTGAGCCCATGTATGGATTTTTGCTCCTCCTTCTACTCGGAAATACATAATCGGAATCAAGAGCTCTGATTTTGAGTTCTTGCAGCCATTCCACAGCTTGGCGAGGAAGTGGGATAGTTAATGGTATGCCATTTTTGGTTCTCTCTTTGGGGAGCTCCCAGATCCCATTATCTAAATCAAACTCATCCCAAGGCGCTTGGCAGAGCTCGCTATTTCTGACGCCTAGCACTAGATATAAGCAGCAAGCTAGATAGTTTTCTCGTGTAAAGCTTACATTGTTCTCTCTGAACACTCGAAACACAGTTGCTATCTCGTCTTCGGTCAAAACACGCTCTCGACTTTTTTCAACACCTCCTGCGTCGTTGACACGAAAAGCTGCTGCCGGGTTGAACTGTGTGAGGTCGAGTTTGTTTGCATGTCGAAAAAGCTGTTTCATGTACATCAAGGTGTCATTTGCGATGCTTTTGCGGCCACTATCTACGACGCGCTTGATTACTTCTCTTACATCAAGAGCAGTGACTTGATCGATTCTTATTTTGCCCATCACTGGGTGGATTTCTTTGGTGTAGATACGCTTGGGGATGTTGGCGTGTTGCAGTCTTACTTGAAGATCGTTTTTATACCAATCATCGAACAGTTGCTCGACGGTTTCTATACCTGACCATTGACGGCGTTGACGTTCGGCCAGTGGATTTATGCCTTGTTTAATGAGCTTTCGCTGCTGGAAGGCGGCATCGCGTGCGTCAGCAAGGGATAGTTCTGGGTAGGACCCAAGTGTCATTTCTGGACGACTGCCTTTGATTGAAAATCGCAAGATCCAAAACGGTTCTCCAGATGCGGGTACAACGAAGTACAGGCCATTACCGTCTGCGGTTTTGCGTGGTTCATCTTTGGCTAAAGCGGCGACTTTACGTGCATTGAGCTTGCCCATAGTGTTCTCCTTGTCATGGAAAGTTACTCACCATTTAAGGGCATACTAGATCAATCCTACTCACCACTAAACTCACCAGTTGGTTGAAAACAGAGGCAAAGACCTGAAATCTTCTGAAAACAAAAAAGCCCCTATTTACAGGGGCTTGGTAAGCTTAAGTAAGCTCAAAGAGACTCAAAATACCTTATTCAATATTTTGGATCTGTTCGCGCATTTGCTCAATCAGAACTTTCAGTTCAACACCTGATGCGGTGATGTCTGTGCTGATAGATTTTGACGCTAGTGTGTTCGATTCACGGTTGAACTCTTGCATCATGAAGTCTAGACGACGACCGACTGCGCCACCTTTTTTCAAGATGTTTGTGGTCTCTTTCACGTGAGAGTCAAGACGGTCTAGCTCTTCTGCTACGTCTGATTTTTGTGCCAGAAGGATAAGTTCTTGTTCAACGCGAGATGGGTCTAGCTCTACTTTTGCATCTTCAAACTTCGAGAATAGACGCTCACGTTGCCACTCAAGAATTTCTGGCATGCGTGCGCGAACTTTTACAACTTCTGCAGTGATCGCTTCTAGGCGTTGCTCGATAAGCGCTTTCATATTGTCGCCTTCACGACCACGCGCGTCGATGAACTCGTTGATTGCTTCGTCAAAAGCAGCAAGCAGTTCTTTGTTTACCTCATCCATGTTTTGCTCTGGTGTTTCCATCACACCTGGCCATTGCATTACTTGGAATGGGTTAATGCGGCTTAGCTCACCAGTCATGTGCATCACTTGCTCAGCGGCTTTGATCACTTGGTTTGCCAGTGCTTCATTGATGCTTAGTTCAGCTTTTGCTGCTGGGTTAGCTTCAAAACGCAGGCTACATTCTACTTTGCCGCGTGCTAGGCGCTTACGAAAACGCTCGCGCAGTACTGGCTCAAGAGCACGGAACTGCTCTGGCATACGGAAATAAGTTTCTAGGTAGCGTTGGTTTACACTGCGGATTTCCCACACTGCGCTACCCCAATCGCCTTTCACTTCTTTACGCGCGTACGCTGTCATACTGTAAATCATTGAATTTTCCTGTCTTCTAATTTGCTGAAAATTACCCCGCAATAGTAGCACAGCCAAATGGCAGTGGCTTTGCTATTCTGAGTCGAGATTGTCCAGATAGCTTTATTTAATCGATTCCGTTATAATCTGCGCCCAACCAAATCGTCTTCTCCTCATTACTTAAGGTAGATGCCCATGCGTCCAAACGATCGCAAGGCGGACCAAGTTCGCCCAATCAAAATTACTCGTAACTACACAGCTTACGCTGAAGGCTCAGTGTTAGTTGAATTTGGTAACACCAAAGTGTTGTGTAATGCGACCGTTGAAGAATCTGTGCCTCGTTGGCTAAAAGGTCAAGGTAAAGGCTGGGTAACGGCTGAATACGGCATGCTACCTCGTGCAACTCACTCGCGTACTCGTCGTGAAGCGGCAAACGGTAAGCAAGGTGGTCGTACGATGGAAATCCAACGCTTGATCGCACGTAGCCTACGCGCAGTGGTTGATCTACAAGCGATGGGTGAGTTCATGATCACGGTTGACTGTGATGTTATCCAAGCAGACGGCGGTACTCGCACTGCATCTATCAGCGGCGCAAGCGTTGCAATGGCAGACGCGTTCCAACACCTAGTGGATAGCGGCAAGCTAAAAGCAAACCCAATGAAAGGTCACGTAGCGGCAGTTTCAGTTGGTTTGCTAGGCGATGATGTTCTGTGTGACCTTGAGTACGTTGAAGATTCAGCGGCAGACACAGACATGAACGTTGTGATGACAGAAGAAGGCAAGATGATTGAAATTCAGGGCACCGCAGAAGGTGAACCGTTTAGTCATGAGCAACTGATGGCTCTGTTAGAGTCGGCGAAAGTCGGCATTACGGAAATTGTCGCAGCGCAGAAGGCGGCGTTAGCCAATTGATTTTAATAGCTCCCATTATGGGGGCTATTTTTTTATCTCCGTCGTATATGAATCTACAGCGTTGTTCGCTTCATTTTTCTACCCTAATTACATAGAAAACTATGCTCATAGGGATAGAAAAACTTGCTGCCTAGCTGTAAATCCATCTACTTAGGAGATAACGCATTAGTGTTAATTAACTGCTTGGGAATATGGATACCAAGCCTGCATTTAGAGAGAAAATAATGAAAGCATACCAGCGTGAATTTATTGAGTTTGCACTTGAGAAAGAAGTTCTTAAGTTTGGTGAGTTTACTTTGAAATCTGGCCGTAAAAGCCCGTACTTCTTTAACGCTGGTCTTTTCAATACTGGTCGTGACCTAGCGCGTCTTGGTCGTTTTTATGCCGCAGCGCTTGCAGATTCAGGCATTGAGTTTGATGTGCTGTTTGGTCCAGCGTACAAAGGTATTCCAATCGCGACGACAACAGCAGTAGCGCTAGCGGATCACCACGATATCGACACGCCTTACTGCTTCAACCGTAAAGAAGCGAAAGACCACGGCGAAGGCGGTAACCTTGTAGGCTCGGCGCTTGAAGGTCGTATTATGCTAGTGGATGACGTAATCACAGCAGGTACTGCGATTCGTGAATCGATGGAAATCATTCAAGCAAATGGCGCAGACCTTGCTGGTGTGTTGGTTGCGATTGACCGCCAAGAAAAAGGCAAAGGTGAGCTGTCTGCGATTCAAGAAGTAGAGCGTGACTTTGGTTGTGCAATCATCTCAATCGTTAGCCTGACTGACCTTGTGACTTTCCTTGAAGAGAAAGGTACAGACAAAGAGCACCTAGAAGCAGTCAAAGCGTACCGCGCAGAATACGGCATTTAATTCTGAATTTGGAAAGCGAGATTTCCTATCGCGTTTGCTCCTCACTGTAGGAAATGACGTTAATGAGATTGTTCATCGTCATTTTCAAGAGGAAGAACGATGAATTGGGAGTCTGGTTTTACAGAAATAAAAAGGGGCTGGTGGTTATCCATCAGCCCCTTTTTAATCTGTCGACGTCGCCTATTTGTAGCGAATGCCCTTCGGCGTGCTTTCGTCAGGCATTGTTTTATAGCGTTTATGTAGCCACATCCATTGCTCTGGTGCGCGCAGAATCACTTCTTCTACAAAGGTGTTCATATAAGCTGCTGCTGCGACTTCATCCTTTTTCGGATAGTCGGCTTCAATGCACTTATCAGCAATGATTTCATACTTGCCATCTTTATTGCGGAAACCAGAACCCGGAATAATCGAGCACTTAGATGTGTAAGCCAAAATACTAGTGCCAGTTGTGGTGCATGCATCTTCGACCGCAAAGAACGGCACAAATACAGATTTGTTGCGACCGTAATCGTGGTCCGGCAGGTAGAACAAGCGCTCACCGCTGCGTAGAACGCGAATCATCTGTTTAACGTCTTTACGGTCAATCAGTTTGTTGCCGTTATGTGTTCGCCCCCAATACTGGATGAAGTTGTACGCAGGGTTGTCATGTGGACGGAACGCACCGTACCCAGCCACGCCAAGAACCGCAAAAGCGCGCGCCGTGATCTCAAGGTTAAGAGCATGAACACAGCACAGTAGGACACCTTTGCCTTCTGCGGCTTTCTCACGAAGTGCGACTAGGTCTTTCTCAATGATCAGCGTTTTGAAACGCCACGTTGGCCAAAACCAAGTGATGCCCGTTTCAATTAACGCCATACCGGTGTTTTTGAAGTTCTCTTCAACAATATGTTGAATCTCTTCTGCTGGCTTATCTGGAAATGCCAACTCTAGGTTACGCGTTGCAACATGCACACGCTTTTTACCATAGCGCATGCCGATGTGACCGAGCGTACGACCTAACGATAGTAGCATGCGGTATGGAAGAATATTAACTACGATAGCCAAAAAGCCAAAGCCGAGCCAAACGCCCCAGTTGCGAGGGTGGAGAAGGGAAAGAGAAAACTCCGGCTTAGTGAATTTGTCTTTACTCATAATCTCTACTTAATTTGTGCGCTAAGAAGTGCCCAGTACTCGTCAAAGTTTGCCGTTGGTTGGTATTTGAAGTCACTGCGAACAAAGCGGTTCAAGCTACCTTCAACTTGCCCTAGGATCTGAGCGGCTAAAATGCGCTCTTCAACGGGGAAAGATTTACCTTCACGGATCTTACGTTCACGCAGGATTTGACGAAGTTGCGTTTCGATGCGCTCAAACAACTGGTTGATGCGATCGCGTAGGCGCTCATTTTCAAACATTAGAGCATGACCAGAAAGAATGCGTGTCAAACCTGGGTTACGTTCTGAGAATGCCAAGATAAGATGCATAACCAAGCGAATGCGTTCTAGCGTGTCTTTCTCATCATCCAAAATACGGTTGATACGTGTCATGAGTGCTTCTTCAATGAACTCAATCAAGCCTTCAAACATGCGAGCTTTACTTGGGAAGTGACGGTAAAGTGCCGCTTCTGAAACACCGACTTGCTTAGCCAATTTTGCCGTAGTAATGCGTGAAGCGCCTTCTGTAGATTCAAGCATCTGTGCGAGAGCTTGCAAGATTTCTTCACGACGATTGGATTTTTTACTGCCGGCCATTAGTTACTTCCTTTCAAAATACAAAGTTGAGCGGAGGGGATTATAAGACGCTATTTGGCATCAAACTAGACTAGCGAGGGTGTAATGGGAGCTTTAACACCCTCAGTTGTCATGTTTGTACCAAATTTGTGCCAGTTTTCGATGAAAACGAAAGGGTTATTACATTAAATCATGCATCTTTTCTAAGATTTTGAAGCTCAATGCTTCTTTTGATTCCAATGCTAACGCCAGTTCGCCTTGCGACCAGAACAGGGTGATGGCGTTGTCGTTACTGTTAAAGCCTTGACCTTCAACTGATACATCGTTCGCACAAATCATGTCGAGGTTCTTCTTCACCAGTTTGCCACGAGCGTAAGTAGCGACATCGTTGGTTTCGGCTGCGAAGCCAACCGTGAATGGACGTTGCTCAGTCATATTGGCAACGGTCGCTACGATATCAGGGTTTTTCACCATATTGATGGTCATCTGGTCGTTGTTTTCAGTCTTTTTTAACTTTTGAGACGCTACATTTTCTGGGCGGTAATCCGCCACTGCCGCACAGCTAATGAAAGCATCGTGGTTAGGCGCGTGAGTTGTCACAGCAGCATGCATCTCTTGAGCACTAGCAACGTTGATACGCTCAACACCTGCTGGCGTATTCAAGCTGACAGGTCCGCTGATAAGCGTTACTTTGGCTCCCAACTGTGCTGCGGCATTCGCTAATGCAAAGCCCATTTTTCCTGAGCTGTGGTTAGAGATGTATCGCACTGGGTCAATCGCTTCGCGAGTCGGACCCGCGGTGATCAATACTGATTTTCCTGCTAACAGTTTTGGTTGGAAGAACTGTTCACACAAACCGACAAGTTGCATTGGCTCTAGCATACGACCAGGACCAATGTCACCACATGCTTGTTCACCCGCCGCAGGTCCCCAGATATGCATACCACGGCGTGCCAGTGTTGCGATATTTTCTTGGGTTGCGACGTTACGGTACATCTGCTGATTCATTGCTGGTGAAACAGCGATAGGAGAATCTGTCGCAAGTACTAACGTAGTGAGCAAATCATTGCCCATGCCTGCCGACATACGTGCAATCAAATCTGCAGTTGCAGGTGCAAGAAGAACCAAATCTGCCCATTTTGCCAGTTCAATGTGACCCATTGATGCTTCTGCCGCAGGGTCTAACAAGCTGTCCGACACCGGACGCCCAGAGACTGCCTGCATGGTTAAGGGAGTAATGAACTCCTTCGCCGCTTTGGTCATCACTACTTGAACTTGTGCGCCTCTTTCTATTAGGCGACGGGTTAGCTCCGCACATTTATACGCGGCAATACCGCCACTGATGCCGAGTAGAATTTTCTTTCCTGCTAGTGTTTGCATGTGAGATCTCCAATTTTTCTGGCGACGAGTTTAGCACAACTGAATCTCTCACCGCCCACGCAAATCTGATCAGAAGCTAATCCATATCAAACTACCGAATATTAATTGCTGAGCCTTATATAAAACTTTTGCTTACTTCACAGACAATCTCTGTTTGCTCTGCAAGATAGAAAGGGAAAAATAACAATAATGAGGTAGTGGAATAAGATGGTGTTGAAAAGTCGAAGTAAATTGCTGCTGGTGACTCTGATCCCTTTGTTGTTGATCACCACATTGATCTCGGTGGTGTATTACATCAATGGTAGTAATAGCTTAGAAGCGGAATTAGCTCGAGATAGACAAGAGCTGATTGATACACGTAAAAAAGAGCTGCAAGCCTACATGATGATGGGTGTTACAGCGATAAAGCCGCTTTACGATACGGACGTAAACGGCAATAACAAAGAAGCGGCAAAAGAAATTCTCAAAGCGATGCGTTTTGAAAGCGACGGTTATTTCTTTGCTTATGATTCGAAAGGGGTCAACACGTTGCATGCGATTAAGCCGTCCCTAGAAGGTAAAAACCTTATCGGCTTGAAAGATGAAAATGGCGTAGCAGTGATTGGCGGACTGATTGATGCATCTAAGAACGGAGATGGTTTCCTTTATTTCTCTTGGCATAAACCAACTATTGATGCGCAAGCTCCAAAATTAGGTTATGCCGAGTACTTGTCTAAGTGGGACTGGGTGCTTGGTACGGGCATCTATATTGATGATATTGATCAGCAAGTGGCGATGCAGCGTGAACTGCGTACACAAGAGTTGAATGAACATACGATCTCAGCGGTAACAATCTCGGTTATCGGGCTCATTATTACTAGCGTACTTACCAGCATCATCGTCTCCAAAGGTATTCTTCCGTTGCAACACATTGCCGCTTCTTTACAAGACGTGGCTGCCGGTGGCGGCGACTTGACGGCTCGTCTGAAAATTGAAAGTAAAGATGAAGTCGGTGAGGTGGCATCGGCATTTAATGAGTTTATGGATAAGCTTCATCCGCTAATGCAGGACATTCAGCGCTCTGCCAATACAGTACAAAGCGTCTCTGGACAATTGGATCAGCAAACGTCTCAAGCTAGTGCTCAAATGCAAAACCACTGCCTCGAAACTGATAAGGTGGTAACAGCAGTAACACAAATGAGCATGACGGCAAAAGAGGTCGCAAGTAATACCAATGCTACTGCTCAGGCGATTGACGATGCGAACGAACAAGTGACCGAGGCGCAGCGTGAAGTCGATCAAGCGATTGATGGCATTAGCAAGCTGGTCGATGAAGTGAACAGCACTTCTGATGCGATTGCAGAACTGAGCCAACAAACTGAGCAGATTACTAAGGTGCTCGATGTTATTGGTGAAATTGCCGAGCAGACCAACTTACTCGCATTGAATGCTGCGATTGAAGCTGCACGTGCTGGCGAGCAAGGTCGAGGTTTTGCTGTGGTGGCTGATGAGGTTCGCTCGTTAGCCAGTCGAACGCAAAACAGCACCCATGAAATTGGCGATATGCTCAAGCAACTACAAACTGGTGTTTCGAGAGCGGTGACCACTATGTCGGCTAGCCAAGAGCGCGGCGCGAAGACCGTTGAAGAGTCGTCAATGATTCAGCAATCGCTGTCCGGCGTGCACCATTCTATCGGAACAATTCGAGATATGGGCATTCAAACCGCTTCTGCGGCTGAAGAGCAAAGTGCTGTTGCTGAAGACATCAACCAGAATCTAGTGGCGATTCAGCAAATCGTGAATCGTATTAATGACACACTTCAGCATGCGGAAGGCATCAGTACTCAGTTGTCACAGTCAGGATCTGAAATTCACGATCTGGTTGGAAATTTCAAGCTTTGATGGATCGCTTGATTACATAGAAAAGCAGTGACTAACGAAAAAAGCGAAAGTCAGGTTCGACTTTCGCTTTTTATTTTGTGCAATAGGCGCTCACTCATCAATCGAGCCGACTAATGACACTGAAAACCTTGCCTAACGAGTCCATGCCAAGAGAAAAATTGCTGCAACGCGGTCCGCAAGCGCTATCGGATGCGGAGTTACTTGCAATTTTCCTACGTACAGGCACGCAAGGCATGAACGTAATAGAGCTTTCTGACTTTCTTATTCAAGACTTTGGATCACTGCGCCAGTTGTTTTCGGCTTCAGAGAAAGAGTTTTGCCAGCATAAAGGGTTAGGGCAAGCCAAGTATGTGCAGTTGCAAGCTGTTTTGGAAATGACACAACGCTATTTAGCCGAGACATTAAAGCGTGGTGATGCGTTAACCAGTCCAGAACAAACCAAACTTTACCTTTCCTCTATATTAAGAGACCGTCAAAGAGAGGCTTTTTACATTCTTTTCTTAGATAACCAGCATCGAGTGATAAAAGATGAGATTTTATTTGAAGGCACACTCGATGCAGCGTCAGTATATCCAAGAGAAGTGGTTAAACGCGCCTTGCACCATAATGCCGCTGCGTTAATTCTGGCACACAACCATCCATCTGGTGTAGCGGAGCCGAGCCAAGCAGACAGAAGGATTACGCGGCGTTTAGTTGATGCATTAGCACTGGTGGATATTCGGATTTTGGACCATTTCGTTATCGGAGATGGGGAAAGCGTCTCTTTTGCCGAAAGAGGTTGGATATAACTGTGCGTTTTTTAGGTTGTTAGTTGCTAAAAATCTGCTATCATCCTCGCCACTAAATTTTTAACTGAATTCAGCTTGGACTGCTAGAAAAAACCTGCTGTCTAAAAAAAGATCACGAAAACCTGTAAAAAGGATCTGTTCGGGTCTTGAGCAATGCATATCAAGTTAGTATAATGCGCGACCTTTGATAGCCTTGTATGGATTTTCCATAGCGGTTCTTAACCTCTAACTTCTTTCCAAGAAATAGAGAGGTTCGGCCACCAAGGTTGATATCGAGCTGAAACGATTTTGGAGAAGACATTCATGTCACGAGTATGCCAAGTAACTGGTAAGCGTCCAGTAACGGGTAACAACCGTTCACACGCACGAAATGCTACTAAGCGTCGTTTTCTGCCGAACCTACAAACTCATCGTTTCTGGGTAGAGAGCGAAAAACGTTTTGTTAAACTACGCCTATCTGCAAAAGGTATGCGTATCATCGACAAGAAGGGTATTGATACTGTTCTTGCTGATATGCGTGCACGTGGCGAAAACGTTTAAGAGGAAATAGGCAATGGCAAAGAAAGGCGTTCGTGAGAAAATCCGTCTAGTATCTTCAGCAGGTACAGGCCACTTCTACACAACTGATAAGAACAAGCGTAACATGCCAGGCAAATTTGAGATCAAGAAATTTGATCCAGTTGTACGCCAGCACGTTATGTACAAAGAAGCGAAAATCAAATAATTGATTTTGTCTCTTTGACGATTTAAAAAACCCAGCTCTCGAGCTGGGTTTTTTATTATTTGCTGTAGTTATAGGAGTAAAGTAAGTATGCATTTAGGGTTACAAGCCTTGAAGTTTGTTGCATTAATTATCTTAGCTGTGATGTTTAGTGCCGCACTGGGTTGGCTTTGTTGCTTAATTAAGTGAAAAGACATGGCTGTCCCATGTTGAT
>NZ_CAWMYL010000192.1:0-41315 GCF_963871815.1 Vibrio sp. L85 | reverse complement strand
CACAGTAAGCAAGTGGGTTGTTTTGCTATGCAATATGCTTGATTTCTTGGGCATTTTAACTAAAAAACAAACACTGAGCACATTTACAGAATGTTGGATGGTCTTTAATCCCTAAATAGTCTTGGTTCAAAGGCGAGAGCAATTCAAAACTACCTTTTACTGGAAGAAACCTTAGTCTCTTCACATTAGCTGTGTTTATGCAAAAATCAGCTAACTATGACTGTGTTTTTTTTGACAAAACCAATAATGGACAAAAGTTTGCCTGTAGTTTTGCTAATTTAGTAAATGATGAATTACCTGAGGTGTGGGGAAGCATCTAGAGGAGCGCTACCTTACTGACTAAATTCATTAGTCACTAATGATAAGTGAAAAAGCCCATGTGAGTCATACCCACAGAGACTTTTGCATTTGGAAATCATGCTACTGGAGACGCATCCTCAATCCCTTTTTGTTGCTGAATACTGACATTAGCATTGTGAAACAAAGAAACACATGGTGTAGTGAGTACGACTATTCTGTTTCCATGGTCTAAGATCAGTCGCTTTGTCCCAGTTAACAGCTTTTGTTTGTCAGAGTCATTATGCTGACTTGCATGAAGTGAGAACTGCTCACCTTTCTCAAACGGAATATTCCCGAAACTAAACTCAAACTGCTTCTTAAAGTCCGTTTGTACTTCTCCATATAACCCATCATGAGTAAAAGTAAGTTTATAAACCCCGCCTGTAATAGTTATTCCATTAAGAGCTAACTTTAAGTCATCAGAGTATAATGAAGCTCGTAGCTGACGCTCTTTCTCTTCTGGGAGTTGCAATTCCATTTCATACATGTGCATCATGAACATATCTTTAGAAACAGGGATAGCGTCTGTTAATGCGCTCCCACGCATAATAACCTGTTGAGCTTTTTTACATTGAAATGAGGCCTGTGTGAAATCATCTCTATCCGTAAGTAAAAATGTATCACAAGTCTTTACTTCTGGTTTCGCCTCTATCAATGTTTCTTTAGTTATAAAGAGTACTGTTTCAGCGTTTCCTAAAACAAAAAAGTCAAATGGACAGTCTACTAATGCATTGAATATTTCATCCTGCATAAAATAGTCCAATATTCCTCCTTTTAAAAATGAGATATTGTATGGGTACTCTATCCACAAACCGTTATGCTCAAAGTGGTTGTATTTTTTAAACTTCTCTGACTTTTCTTGTATTGCCCAAACGATATTCTCGATAAGGTTGCTACGTTGCTGAACTCGTAACTTCTTGAAGAACATTGGCAACTCAATGTAGTTGAAAGAGAAAGAGTCAAACTCTATTACTCGTTGACTTTCCCTCATGACTCTATTGTGTACACGGTAAGTATCACCTTTTTTCCTATGTCGGAAGAACGGAGAAACCTCTGTTTGCTCTAAGCCAAAGTTAATACCTTGTATGTCGGGCATTTCGCTATCAACAACAGAGCCCTTCTTGAACTCAGTACTTATGTCTTTAAGAAAAGTCTTTTCTATGTTCGCATAATAAATATTCTTAATTGACTTTAGCTTATCTAACTCACATTTTTTGTAATAGTCACCTATTTTAAATGGTTCTTTTTTTGAACGTAAGAACTCTCGCAGTTGCTTACGTACCTTTTTCATCCTGATTTTAGAACCAACTCGCCCCATTAGCATCACCTTCGCGTATCTTCCTACATCAAAGATACACATTTAAAACTCTAATGTAGATAACTTGGAGGGAAAAATCCTAAGGCGATGTGGCAAAACTTGAATTTAGGGTCCTTGTCATGGCTGAATGAATTTGGGCACTTAGTTGGAGTTTTAAGTATTAGAAAAAGTAAATCAGAAAATCTGATTTAAAGTGAAGCTGACTCTTGCTCTCGCTCATTTTAGGGCATTTTTTTTTAAAAATTCATTAAGGTTCATCACGGGTTGATGAAAAGTTTTTCTAATCTATTTTTTGTTTTTCTTTACCCCCAATTGTATGATTGTTAAATAAATGCTTAAAAATTCATTATGATTCATTACGAATTGGTGAAAAGTTTTTGTAATCTAAGGCTATCTACTGAGACGGCATAAGGTTTGTAGTTCAAACACGTTTAGGGACAGAAGTTTGTCGTGGTGAGTAGGGTGAGCAACTACCAAGAAATGCTTGTGAGTTGAAGTGAATCGTCTTTGTCTCAGGCATGGTGTATTTCTGGCGACTAGAAACTTTGCGACACGCTATTCATTAGCTTATTTAGAGCGACCAGATTTTTATGGCTATCCAATTTAAGTTTAGGTGTATTGAGTATATAAGGACTTGAAAGCCGCCAATGTATAGAAAACTGTGCGTTTTTTTAAATGCACAGTTGAATTGTTCTTACTATAGTTTAGTTGTGGCTTCGTATTGTGCATTTTTATGGGGGTGTAAATCCGCTAGGTCTGAATTTCAATATGGTTCAAGTGTATGTGTTCTTGGCAATCATGGCGCAAATCACGGGCAAGAAACCTGGTCAGGCATACCACAAGATTGTTAACGCACACATCTACGAAGATCAGCTTGCACCAATGCGTGACATTCAGTTGAAACGTGAGCCACTAAAAGCCGCAACTTTCCACATCAACCCAGAAATTAAATCGCTAGAAGATTTAGAAACATGGGTAACCTTAGATGACTTCTGGGTAGAAGGTTACGAGCATCACGATCCAATTCAGTACCCGTTCTCAGTTTAACGAGTATGTTGAGTTTTCTAAGCCGCCTGCATGGCGGCTTTTTTACGCCTGAAGGGCAGGGAAAGAAGGGAACGGGCTTCACCCTATAGAATGCTGCGCTTCGAGAGCCGGGAGCGGGCTTTGCCCTGAGGAACGCTTCGCTTCGAGACGTGAGAGGGAATAAAAGATCCCCAACTCGCTCGTGCCGCGCTCTTGAGGATGACGTTCAATCACTCTGAAATCAAACGGTGTCATTTCCGAAAGCGAAGAAGGAGCGTCGTCGGGAATCTCTTTTACCATAGTTTACTGCGTGATTAAGAAATGAGAGCGCTTCTCGCTTCCCCAAAACGAAAAAAGGCTCCACCGAAGTGGAGCCTAAATAAGCGATGGTAATCTTATTATTATGCTGTCAGAGCAAGGATAGAACCTGGTAGCACGATGAATACTGCTAGTAGGTAACCTGCTACAACTGCTTTGTTCTTAATCGCCATTTCTGAAATCACTTCTGCACATTTCACTGGAATCTCACGTAGGAACGGGATACCGAAGATGAACAGTGTCGCCAGAATGTTGAACGTTAGGTGTACTAGTGCAATTTGTAGTGCGAATACTGCGAATTCGCCAGATACCGCTGTTGCTGCTAGTAGAGCCGTGATACATGTACCAATGTTTGCACCAAG
This sequence comes from Vibrio sp. L85, assembly GCF_963871815.1. Taxonomy (NCBI): domain Bacteria; kingdom Pseudomonadati; phylum Pseudomonadota; class Gammaproteobacteria; order Vibrionales; family Vibrionaceae; genus Vibrio; species Vibrio sp. L85. Next base: position 37,952 of record NZ_CAWMYL010000192.1, on the reverse strand, counting down.
AGTGAACGGGTAGATGTCACGTACTTTTAGAACACCTGAGCCTACAAGTGGAACCATTAGACTTGTTGTCGTAGAAGAAGACTGAACAAGAACAGTTACTACTGAGCCCGATACGATACCGTGGATAGGACCACGACCGATTGCGTTCTTAAGGATGTCACGTGCACGACCAACCATTAGGCTCTTCATTAGCTTACCCATAACAGTGATAGCTACGAAGATAGTACCGATACCTAGAGCGATTAGCGCTACGCCACCCATAGTGTCGCCAAATGTTGCTAGTGGCTCTTTGATTGCACTTACTACTGGTTTCGTGATTGGCTTGATGAAATCAAAGCCTTTCATACTCATATCACCTGTGTTTAGTAATGGTGACACCAACCAGTGAGAGATTTTCTCTAGGATGCCGAACATCATTTCCAGTGGTAGGAAGATCAGTACTGCAAGTAAGTTGAAGAAATCGTGGATTGTTGCGCTTGCGAATGCACGTTTGAATTCGTCTTTACAACGAACGTGACCAAGCGAAACCAGTGTATTTGTTACGGTTGTACCGATGTTCGCACCCATTACCATAGGGATAGCGGTTTCTACAGGTAGACCACCTGCAACCAAACCTACAATAATAGAAGTTACGGTACTGGAAGATTGGATCAGTGCCGTAGCCACCAAACCGATCATTAGACCTGCGACTGGGTGAGACGCAAATTCAAAGAGTACTTTAGCTTGATCGCCAGTCGCCCATTTGAAGCCGCTACCAACCATAGATACTGCTAGAAGAAGCAGATACAACATGAATGCCAAGTTAGCCCAGCGTAACCAGCGAGTCGTGCTCGAGATTGGTGCTGCTGTAGAAGTAGCTTGGTTCATCATAATTTTCTCCGTGGACCTTTCAGTTCGTTTATTTGGTCTGTTGTTGAAACTGAGGGCGATGTTAGAGATGAAATATTTCAGTAATATTACAGTTAGGTTTCTATAGAGGATTTTTATTATTCTTTTTGATAGTTATCCGTGAATAAAATTTCACATCAAATTAAAGTGTTGATTACTAAGGGTATTTATTGCTTATAGATCGGCGGGTTTATTTCTGGGTAAGATCAAAAAAGTGCGTTTGGCTTCAAGTTTTATGACAGTGTGAATCTTATATTTTCGGTAAAACCATATGTTTTGTAGTTTTATGTAGGTTTTGTCGAACTTATTGTTTGTCGGTGTCACATTTGATATAAAAAGTGTCATCTTCTTTATAGGGATTGGCTATGTCACATTTAAACTACAACCACCTTTATTACTTCTGGATGGTGTGTAAACAAGGCTCGGTAACAAAAGCAGCAGATGCGTTATTCCTGACGCCTCAAACGGTTACCGGACAAATTAAAGCACTTGAAGACCGTATGAAGGGGAAGTTGACCAAACGGAATGGACGTACAGTTGAACCAACAGAACTTGGGCAGTTAGTTTTTAAGTATGCCGACCGTATGTTTGGTTTGAGCTACGAAATGCTCGATATTGTTAACTATAGCCAACACTCTAATATCCTTTTCGAAGTCGGCGTCGCCGATGCGCTTTCTAAACGTCTTGTCAGCAAAGTTTTGATGACGACAGTTCCTGAAGACAACAGCATTCATTTACGTTGTTATGAATCAACACACGAGTTGCTGTTGGAGCGCTTGTCACAACATAAACTCGATATGATCCTTTCCGATTGCCCAGTAGATTCGACACAAAGCCCGGGTCTGTACAGTAAGAAGTTGGGTGAAAGTAGTATGAGCTTTTTTGCTTCGTCTGAAATCGCAGGAGTGAGCTTTCCTGAAGTCTTAGAGAAGAAAAAGTTGTTGATCCCGGCAAGCCGAACGGCAATGGGTCGTAAAGTATTGCAGTGGTTTGATCGCCAAGGCTTACAACCGGATGTATTGGGTGAGTTTGACGATGTGGCACTCATGAAAGCTTTTGCACGCTACCGCGATGATGTGATCTTTTTGGCTCCAACAGTTTATATGTCGGAGATTGAAGATGACCGAAACTTACAACTGATTGGTCACGTTGAAGACTTAAAAGAAGAGTACTACGTCATTTTTGCGGAACGAATGATACAACATCCAGCGGTTAAGAACGTATGTGATGCAGATTTTAGCCAAATGTTTGAATGAACACGTTCCGTTGCTCAATTAAATAGATTACTATCGATAAAATTATAACTCGAAATTATAAAATTCTGTAACACACAACAAACTGGCCAGGGTTGGGAAAAGTAAGTTGTAGCTAGAGGTCCAACGCATGAATCTACAAGAAATGGAGAAAAACTCCGCCAAGGCTGTCGTGCTGCTCAAGGCGATGGCAAATGAGAGACGCCTACAAATCCTTTGCATGCTGCATAATCAAGAGCTTTCGGTCGGGGAACTTTGCGCAAAACTAGAGTTGAGCCAGTCGGCATTGTCTCAACACTTAGCGTGGCTTCGTCGTGATGAGTTAGTTGCGACAAGAAAAGAAGCACAAACGGTCTACTACACATTGAAGAGCGATGAAGTGAAAGCGCTAATTCAAACACTTCATGGTCTTTATTGTGCAGAAGCAACCGCGTGATGACAGGTCACAAATTAGAAAAGCTGGCAGTGCCAGCTTTTTTATTATCTTGAATTCGAGCTTTGCTGAATTTTAGGTATAAAAAAACCGGCGTTAGCCGGTTTTTTCTTCACTGTAGAATCAATTCTCTATTATAGAGCTTTGATTTGTGCAGTGAAACGAGACTTATGACGAGCTGCTTTATTCTTGTGAATAAGGCCTTTAGTCGCCATACGGTCTAGGATAGGTGTAACTGCAGCGAATGCAGCAGTTGCAGCTTCTTTGTCGCCTGCTTCGATAGCAGCAACAGTTTTCTTCATGTAAGTACGCATCATTGAGCGACGGCTAGCATTGTGCTGACGACGTTTCTCAGCTTGGATAGCGCGCTTCTTAGCAGATTTACTATTTGCCAAGGGTCTAACTCCCAAAAACTTAGTTCTGTGACAATTTAAGGGCGAGGACTATCCCTCATTTGCGCCTAAATGTCAAATGATTTGTGCAAAAACCCATCGAAGCCAAAACAAGTTTTGGTAAGAAAGGTTATCGCGGTTAAGATGGCGGGGATTCTAACAGCATTTTTAGACCATTGCTAATAATTATCCGCTTAGATCTAACAATAACTGGATATATTTTTAACGCCCATTTGTAGCTTTCAAAGGCTTAGAGGAATAGGGTTGGCTATCTTTTGGTGATATTCCGAGGTTACAGTGAGTAAACGACTGCTCAAGTCTGGCATGATCGTCAGTGCCATGACATTAATTTCGCGCGTCCTAGGTTTAGTTCGTGATGTAGTAGTAGCAAACTTGATGGGGGCAGGCGCGAGTGCCGACGTCTTCTTCTTTGCCAATAAAATTCCTAATTTCTTACGCCGTTTGTTTGCTGAAGGCGCATTTTCTCAAGCTTTCGTTCCTGTATTAACTGAAAGTCACGCACAAGGGGACATGGACAAAACTCGTGAGTTGATTGCTCGTGCTGCTGGTACATTGGGTGTGATTGTCTCTATTGTTACCATTCTTGGTGTTCTTGGCTCTGGCGTCGTGACTGCTTTATTTGGTTTTGGTTGGTTTTTAGACTGGATGCATGGTGGTCCCGCGGCTGAGAAGTTTGAACTTGCCAGCGTAATGCTCAAGATTACCTTTCCTTATTTATGGTTCATCACTTTTGTTGCCTTATCGGGAGCCATTCTCAATACACTAGGTAAGTTTGCGGTTTCTTCTTTTACTCCCGTCTTCCTCAATGTGATGATCATTTTGGCGGCGTGGTTTATCTCTCCGCAGATGTCACAACCTGAGATTGGTCTTGCCATTGGTGTTTTTCTTGGTGGGTTGGTTCAGTTCTTATTTCAAATTCCTTTCCTTATTAAAGCGGGAGTTATGGTCAAGCCAAAATGGGGTTGGCGCGATCCGGGGGTGGTGAAGATCCGTACCTTGATGATTCCTGCTTTATTTGGTGTGTCTGTAAGCCAAATCAATCTACTGTTTGACACTTTTATTGCCAGTTTTCTACAAACCGGTTCAATCAGTTGGTTGTACTATTCCGATCGATTGTTGGAATTCCCGTTAGGCCTGTTTGGTATTGCGATAGCGACGGTGATTCTCCCAGCGTTATCACGTAAGCACGTAGATGCTCACAGTGAAGGCTTTGCACACACCATGGATTGGGGCATTCGTATGGTGACCTTACTGGGTATCCCAGCAATGCTTGGTTTAATGGTACTGGCGAAGCCGATGTTAATGGTGCTGTTCATGCGTGGTGAGTTTTCTCCGCAGGATGTGCATCAAGCTTCTCTCTCTTTATTAGCGTATGCTTCTGGCTTGCTTAACTTTATGCTGATCAAAGTTCTTGCTCCGGGTTACTACTCTCGTCAAGACACGAAAACGCCAGTGAAATACGGCATCATTGCGATGCTAACTAACATGGTATTCAATGCGATCTTTGCTTATTTCTATGGCTATGTTGGTCTGGCTATCGCGACTGCGCTCTCTGCTTTTGTAAATATGGCATTACTCTACCGTGGTCTCCATATCGCAGGTGTGTACCAAGTGACCAAACGTACAGTCCTCTTTATTATACGTTTGATGATCGCGGGAGCTGCGATGGTTGCGGCTATTTTGTGGCAGCTAGAAGACATGTCGGTATGGTTAGATTGGAGCTTTGCTCATCGCAGTGGCATATTAGGAATGCTGATTGCGCTTGGTGCAGGTGTTTACCTAGCCGTCGTGTTTTTACTCGGTGTACGTTTAAAAGACCTAAAAGCTGGGACAGAATAAGGTTGATTGGTATATAATCCGTCAGTTTCACACAGTGCAAAGTAAAAACAGAGGCATAAAGCAGTATCCAATGGAACTGATTAGAGGCATTCACAATATCAAGTCGCACCATCATGGGTGCGTGCTGACTATTGGCAATTTCGATGGCGTGCATAGAGGTCATCAACAAGTATTGCAGCAAGTGTCTGAACAAGCGGAGAAACTTTCGTTACCTTCGGTTGTGATGACCTTTGAACCTCAGCCGATGGAGCTGTTTGCTCGAGATAAGGCACCTGCGAGGTTAACGCGACTGTGTGATAAGTTTGTTCAGCTGAGTAAGCTCGACATCGATCGTCTGCTGTGTGTTAACTTCAATCGTCATTTTGCTGACCTAACGGCGGAAGAGTTTATCCGTGACTTGTTGGTTGGTCGATTGGGTGTTAAGTTTCTTGTCATTGGTGATGATTTCTGTTTCGGTAAAGGTCGAACAGGAAACTTTGCAATGTTACAAGAAGCGGGGAAAAAGTACGGCTTTGAAGTCGTGAGTACCCAAAGCTTTTGTTTACAGCAATTACGAGTGAGTAGCACGGCTATTCGTAAAGCGCTGGCTCGTGATGATTTGCATTCCGCGCAAGAGATGCTGGGAAGAGATTACAGCATCAGCGGTCGTGTTTCTCATGGAAGAAAGCTAGGTCGAACCATTGGGTTCCCTACTGCAAATATTCCTTTGAAACGCTGTGTTTCTCCGGTTTCCGGAGTTTATGTTGTTCAAGCGCTTGGCTTAGGAGATAAGCCAGTTGGCGGTGTCGCTAATATTGGTCAACGACCAACAGTAAATGGTGTTCGCCAGCAGCTAGAAGTACACTTATTCGACTTTCACGCTAATTTATATGGCAAGCAGCTAGAAGTGGAACTTTTGCACAAACTTCGAGATGAGCAAAAGTTTGAGTCGTTTGAAGCACTTAAACAACAAATCGAATTGGATGCTGAAGCAGCAAGGGTGTGGCTGCGTCAGCTTAAGCGTTGAGCGGTTTATTCCACCGTGCAACATAATGTCTAATTTTCGCCCAATATAACGGAATTAAGAATCGATGAGTGAGTATAAAGATACCCTGAACTTACCTGAAACAGGGTTTCCAATGCGCGGCAACCTGGCCAATCGTGAGCCAGAAATGCTTAAGCGTTGGTACAAAGAAGATCTTTACGGTGAAATCCGTAAAGCTAAGAAAGGCAAAAAGTCATTCGTACTGCACGATGGCCCTCCTTACGCGAACGGTGACATTCACATTGGTCACGCACTAAACAAGATTCTTAAAGACATTATTATTAAATCCAAAACACTTTCAGGTTTTGACGCACCTTACATCCCAGGCTGGGACTGTCACGGTCTACCAATCGAATTGATGGTAGAGAAGAAAGTTGGCAAACCAGGACAAAAAGTGACAGCTGCTGAGTTCCGCGAGAAATGTCGTGAGTACGCGGCCGGTCAGGTTGAAGGTCAGAAAGAGAGCTTCAAGCGTCTTGGTATCATGGGTGAGTGGGACAAGCCATACCGCACTATGGATTTCGCAACTGAAGCGAACATCATTCGTGCTCTTGGTAAGATCGCAAGCAAAGGTCACCTACTGAAAGGTTTTAAACCAGTTCACTGGTGTACAGACTGTGGTTCAGCTCTTGCTGAAGCAGAAGTTGAGTACAAAGATAAAGTATCGCCATCTATCGACGTTCGTTTTAAAGCGGCTGACGAAGCGGCACTGCTATCTAAGTTTGAACTGACAGAAGGTCATGAAGGTCAAGGTGACGTGTCTATCGTTATCTGGACAACAACGCCTTGGACGCTGCCTGCAAACCGCGCAGTATGTCTACGTGATGATCTAGAATACGTACTTATCCAAACAGAAGGCGACAACGCTGAGCGTATTATCGTTGCTGCTGAGCTAGCGAAAGACGTAATGGATCGTGCTGGTATCGAGCACTTCCACAACCTAGGCTTTGCAAAAGGTGCGGATCTAGAGCTTTCTCAGTTCCAACACCCATTCTACGATTTCACAGTACCGGCGATCCTTGGTGATCACGTTACAACTGATTCAGGTACTGGTGTTGTTCACACTGCTCCTGGTCACGGTCAAGAAGACTTCGCGGTTGGTAACAAGTACAACCTAGAAGTAGCAAACCCAGTTGGTTCAAACGGCGTTTACCTACCGGACACTGAGCTATTTGCTGGTCAGCACGTATTTAAAGCGAACGATGCAGTAGTCGAAGTACTAAAAGAAAAAGGTGCACTACTACACCACCACGCTTACGAGCACAGCTACCCACATTGTTGGCGTCATAAGACTCCAATCATCTTCCGTGCTACGCCTCAATGGTTCGTTTCTATGGACCAAGCTGGCCTACGTGCTAAAGCACTAGAGTCAATCAAGAACGTAGAGTGGATGCCTGAATGGGGTCAAAGCCGCATCGAAGGTATGATCGAAGGTCGCCCAGAGTGGTGTATCTCTCGTCAACGTACTTGGGGTGTGCCAATTGCTCTGTTCGTTCACAAAGAAACAGCAGAACTTCATCCAAACACACTAGAGCTGATCGAGAAAGTCGCTAAGCTGGTTGAAGAGAAAGGCATCCAAGCATGGTGGGATGTCGATGCAGCAGAACTACTAGGTGCTGACGCTGACCAGTACGAAAAAGTACTAGATACGCTAGACGTATGGTTCGATTCTGGTGTAACACACTTCTCTGTTGTTGATGCTCGTGAAGAGTACAACGGCAACAGTGCAGACCTATACCTAGAAGGTTCTGACCAACACCGTGGTTGGTTCCAGTCTTCGCTAATTTCATCTATCGCGATGAAAGACGAAGCACCATACAAGCAAGTTCTGACACACGGTTTTGTGGTTGATGGTCACGGTCGTAAGATGTCTAAATCTATCGGTAACGTGGTTGCGCCAAAAGACGTAACGAACAAGCTAGGTGCTGACATTCTTCGCCTATGGGTTGCATCTACTGACTACACTGGTGAAGTTGCGGTTTCTGATGAAATCCTAAAACGCAGCGCAGATGCGTACCGTCGTATCCGTAACACAGCGCGTTTCTTCCTAGCTAACCTGAGCGGCTTCAACCCAGAAACAGACATCGTTCCTGTTGAGGAGATGGTTGCGCTAGATCGCTGGGCAGTTGGTCGTGCGCTAGCAGCACAAGAAGAGATTGTTAAAGCGTACGAAGAGTACAACACACACGGTGTAACTCAGCGTCTAATGCAATTCTGTTCAATCGAAATGGGCTCTTTCTACCTAGACGTAATTAAAGACCGTCAGTACACAGCAAAACGTGGCGGTAACGCTCAACGTAGCTGTCAGACAGCACTTTACTACATCGTAGAAGCGCTAGTTCGTTGGATGGCGCCAATCATGTCGTTCACTGCAGATGAAATCTGGAACGAAATGCCAGGCGAGCGCGACAAGTTCGTATTCACTGGTGAGTGGTTCGATGGCCTATTCGGTCTTGCTGAAGGTGAAGAGCTGAACAACGAATTTTGGACTGAGATCCAAGCGGTTCGTGGTGCAGTAAACAAACTTCTAGAAGATGCGCGTAAAGAGAAAACCATCGGTGGTGCACTACAAGCTGAAGTGACGCTATTTGCTGATGACGCTCTAGCGGCGAAAATCAACAAACTAGAAGATGAACTGCGCTTTGTTCTACTAACTTCTGCTGCGAAAGTTAAGTCTCTAAGTGAGAAGACTGATGCAGCACAAGCGACAGATATCGAAGGCTTGTTTGTTGAAGTGGCAGCCGCTGAAGGCGAGAAGTGTGACCGTTGTTGGCACCACACGCCAGACGTAGGCACAATCGAAGGTCACGAGAAGATCTGTGGTCGTTGTGTGTCTAACGTTGACGGCGAAGGTGAAGTACGTAAATTCGCGTAATTACCCAGTACAACTGAACTTTTTTTAAAATTAACAGCCCCAGTATTTACTGGGGCTGTTTGTAGGTAAAGTAATGAGTGAAAAAGCACTGACGTTAAAGCAATCTGGAGTTCGCTGGCTGTGGTTAGCAATTCTGGTATTTATTGCAGATATTGGCATCAAATTGGTGGTGATGGACAACATGGGCTATGGATGGGCAAACCGAATTGAGGTGCTGCCATTCTTCAACCTACTTTATGTTCATAACTACGGTGCAGCATTCAGCTTCTTGAGCGATCAAGCGGGTTGGCAGCGCTGGTTGTTCACAGGTATCGCGTTTGTTGTTACAGGTCTTTTGACCTACTGGATGAGCAAGCTTCCAGCGAAAGAAAAATGGAACAACATCGCTTACGCACTGATTATTGGTGGTGCAGTGGGCAACGTGTTTGACCGTGTTGTTCATGGCTTTGTTGTTGATTACCTAGACTTCTTCTGGGGTAACTACCATTGGCCAGCATTCAACCTTGCAGATACAACTATCTGTATTGGTGCGGCAATGATCATTCTTGATGGCTTCCGCAAAAAGGACGCTGACAAGTAATCTTTTGCGATATATCGAATAACCCTAAGCGTCGTCCGTTGATTCGGATGACGCTTTTTATTATGTTGGAGCGCAATCCGCGTATCTTCGTACAATAAAAGTAATCACGGTGAGTGATCATATAGAGCGCTGGAAAACCCAAGAACAAGGAAGCAGTAACGTGACAACAATAAATCAAGATTCAGCAGTAACACTGCATTTCACCATCAAAATGCAAGATGGCTCTGTAGCGGACAGCACACATAACATGGGCAAGCCTGCTAAGTTCGTTATGGGCGACGGCAGCTTAAGTGAGAACTTTGAGCAGTGCCTATTAGGCTTGCAAGTAGGTGAACAAAAGGCAATTGAACTAAAAGCGGCTGACGCTTTTGGCATGCCGAATCCAGACCATATCCACCATATGGATCGCACTAAATTTGTGGGCGAAGCGGAAGTTGAAGTCGGCACTATTATGGCGTTCAGTGGTCCCGATGGTATGGAAATCCCAGGCATCATTACTGAGATTGCTGGCGACTCAGTAACAGTGGACTTCAACCATCCACTCGCGGGACAAGACGTGACTTTCGAAGTCGAAATTTTGTCAGTAGAATAGCGAACCAAATAAAAGATAACTTCCATGAGCAATGAAATGAAAATCCTGTTAGCTAACCCACGTGGTTTCTGTGCTGGTGTTGACCGCGCGATTAGCATCGTAGAACGTGCGCTAGAGATGTATCAGCCACCTATCTATGTTCGACATGAAGTAGTGCACAACCGCTTTGTGGTTGAAGGTTTAAAACAGCGTGGTGCTATCTTCGTTGAAGAACTGCACGAAGTGCCAGACAACAACATTGTGATTTTCTCCGCTCATGGTGTATCTCAAGCGGTTCGCCAAGAAGCGAAGTCTCGTGATTTAACTGTGTTTGATGCGACCTGTCCGCTGGTAACCAAAGTACATATGGAAGTTGCACGTGCAAGCCGTCGCAATATGGAAGTGGTATTGATCGGTCACGCTGGTCATCCAGAGGTGGAAGGCACAATGGGTCAGTATTCAAGTGATACAGGCGGTATGTACCTTGTGGAAACACCAGCGGATGTTGAGAAGCTAAAAGCGATCGTAAAGGATCCATCTGATCTACACTACGTGAGCCAAACGACACTGTCTGTTGATGAAACCGCTGACGTAATTGAAGAGCTACGCCGCGTATTCCCAGACATTCAAGGTCCTCGTAAAGATGATATCTGTTACGCGACGCAAAACCGTCAAGATGCTGTGCGTGAGCTTTCTGCTGACGTAGATGTGATGGTCGTGGTAGGTTCCAAGAATTCATCAAACTCAACGCGCTTAAAAGAGCTCGCTGAAAAGCTAGGTACGCCAGGATACCTAACGGATTGTCCTGAAGACATTAAGCCTGAATGGTTTGAAGGTAAAGGCAAGGTTGGTGTGACTGCTGGTGCATCTGCGCCTGAAGAGCTGGTTAATCAAATCCTAGATCGCATCAAAGAGTTGGTTGGGGCGCAAGCCGTAGATGAAGTGCTTGGTCGCGAAGAAAACATGTTCTTCGAAGTACCAAAAGAGCTACAAATCAAGCAAGTTGATTAAGGCGATGAAAATATGCAAAAGGCGACCAGAAGGTCGCCTTTTTTGATCGTGTGGTTTCTATCTATTCGTGATGGTTTATACCCAGCCATTTCGGGGTTATTTTGGTATATACCCTAATGACTAATGCCGAGTAGCTCTTTGAGTACTTTTAAATAGCGGCGGCTCACGGGGATCTCAAAGCCTGTTTTGGTAATGATTTCTGCCAGCCCGTTTTCTAATAGCTTAATCTCGCTGATGGCTTTAATACTTACGAGATACTGTCGATGACAACGTACCAGTGGCGTTTTCTCTTCCAAGGTTTTCAGGGTTAATTGAGTACTTGCGGTTTGGCTGGTGGAGCGCACATGTACACCGCTAATATCACTATAAGCACACTCAACTGTCTCCGTCGCCATGATCACTATGCGGTTGTGCCCAATACATGGAATTTGGTCGAGGTTTTCTGGTGCGATGGCTGACAGTTGCTGAGTGAGTGCAGATTGACTCATCACCTTGCTAAGGCGTTTGACGGTTTTGGTCAAACGACATGGATCAACGGGCTTGAGTAAGTAATCGAAGGCATTGTCTTCAAAGGCTTGAATAGCGTATTGATCATAAGCTGTCACAAACACCACGTAAGGCATAGTTTCTGGGTCTAACATTCCCAGCAGCTCAATGCCCGTCACCTGAGGCATTTGGATGTCGAGAAACACCACATCTGGTTTCAGCTCATTGATTTTCTTCAGTCCCATGATGGCGTTTGACGCGTCGCCAATCACCTCAATTTGACCCGTTTCATCCAATAGCTCTGCCAACTCTTCACGAGCAAACTGTTCATCATCAATGACGAGGGCGGTTAACATCCAAGATTACCTTTTGTGCGTTTTCATTGCGCTTATCGCGAGTGGGGAATGATAAAACTCATTTTAGTAAATTGATGCTGCTGAGAGGTAATTTTTAGCGCTGAATCACGCCCAAATTGATTCGACAAGCGCTTATCGACGATTTCCATACCCAAACCAGAATGATTCTCTTTTGGCGGCTTATAACTACCTGCGTTGTCTTCAACCGTTATCAGCGCGCCTTGAGGGTGTGCTTGGCTATAAATCTTCACTTTTCCTCCCTCTAACATATTAGAAACACCATGCTTGATGGCATTTTCGACCAGAGGTTGAAGAGTAAAACTCGGCAGCTTGATATCCAGTAATTCTGGTTCAATATCAATCTCAACTTCTAGGCGATCGGTAAAACGTGCTTTTTCGATCGATAAGTAGGAATTCACGTGCGCCAATTCTTCTTTTAGCGTCACAGTATTGATGTTCTGCTTTAAGTTACTGCGGAAGAAATGAGACAGATTTTGGATCAGTTCTCGTGCTTTGTCAGGATCACGACGAGTGATGGCACTAATGGTATTTAACGCGTTGAACAAGAAATGTGGATTCACCTGAGCATGCAGCAGTTTGATTTCTGCCTGAGCCAGTAGCGTTTGTTGCTGCTGATAATCACCATACAAGATTTGGCTTGAAAGAAGCTGAGCAATCCCTTCTGCCATTGACATATTCGCAGTAGAGAACAGTTTGCGTTTTGGTTCATAAAGCTTAATGGTTCCCACCACCTCTTTGCCTGCACGCAGAGGAATGATCAATGCAGAGCCCAACTTACAGTCTTGTGCTAATGAGCATTGATACGGTCGTTCGCTACCATCAAGGTAGATGATGTCGTTCTTTTCCATCGAATCTAATGTGCTTTGCGATGAAATAGGAGTATTTGGCTTATGGTGATCATCGCCGATACCAACGAAAGCTAGGATCTTTTCTTGGTCGGTGATCGCGACGGCACCTACTTTGGTTTCGTCGTAGATGATGCGGGCGATTTTGTCTGCATTCTCACTGTTAAAGCCGGTACTTAGAATACCAACTGAGCGATCGGCGATGCTTAATGCGCGGCGGGAGAAGGTGGCTGAGTATTTTTCGAAAATGGTTTTACGGTCTTGCAGGATACTCATAAACAGTGCCGCACCAACCGAGTTAGCAATGATCATTGGAGCGGCAATCGCTGAGACAAGCGCATAGGCTTGGTCGAAAGGTTTGGCTACAGCGAGTAACAGAATCATCTGCACAATTTCTGCTACGAAAGTGACACTGAATACCACGCTTGGATTGAACAACATGGCTCCCTTGTTACGCTTGATAAGGTAGACATGCAGCAAGCCGCCAATCAAGCCTTCAGCCGTGGTAGAAATTGCGCAGGCTAAATCGGTAAAACCGCCAAGTGTGTAGCGGTGAATACCACCGGTTAACCCCACAGCAAAACCGACCACAGGACCACCAAACAACCCACCCATCACAGCACCAATGGCACGCGTATTGGCGATAGCATCGTTAATATGCAAGCCGAAGTAGGTGCCGAGAATACAAAAGCCAGAGAAGAGTACATAACAAATGAGCCGATGACTGAGGCGAGAGGAGATACTCAGCAGGGGCAAAATGATCGGCGTTTTACTCAGCATGTAAGCCAGCACTAAGTAAACACACATTTGTTGTAAAAGGGAGATGACCAGTTCCATAGCGAACCTAACCTAAAAATGATGTTGTTATTGTAACGTAGAAGAGAAACAAAAAGAGCCTGCGGTGGGCAGGCTCTTGGTTTTATCCAGTCATTGATAATGAATCGGTTAGCAAGCGAAGGTATTCATTATGCAGTTTCTGAAGCAGCTTGTGGTTTCTCTTCGTCAGCAAGCTCAGTCTCACCTTTACCTTTAGAGATTTTAATTACGTAGCCAGCAGCGGCTAGTGAGAACAGAATACCTGCGATGGTCGAGATTTGCATTGGCAGGCCAAAGCCTAATGTACTGTTGTTTAGAATGAACGTAACACACACGGTTGTCATGAAGACCGCTGGGACAGTCGTGATCCAGTGGAACTTGTTATGGCGCAGTAGGTAAGCCGATGCAGTCCAAAGCATCATTACTGCTGTTGTTTGGTTTGCGAAGCCGAAGTAGCGCCAAATGATACCGAAATCTACTTGAGTCAAAACGCCACCGATAACGAATAGTGGTACAGCCATTAGAAGGCGGTTACGTAGTGTTTTTTGTTCCATACCGAAGTATTCAGCAAGAATCAGACGGCTAGAGCGGAATGCTGTGTCACCTGATGTGATTGGCAGAATTACAACACCTAGGAAGGCAATCACACCACCGAATACACCTAGTAGACCAAATGAAGCACTGTATACCACGTTACCAGGACCGCCGTTTTTCACTGCTTCTGCAAGACCGTCAAGCGTACCGAAGAAAGACAGAGCGATAGCACACCAGATTAACGCGATAACACCTTCACCAATCATCGCACCGTAGAATACGAAGCGACCGTTTTTCTCGTTTTCCATACAACGAGCCATCAGTGGTGACTGAGTTGCGTGGAAGCCAGAGATAGCGCCACATGCGATAGTGATAAACAGTGCTGGCCATAGAGGCATGTCGTTAGGGTTCAAGTTAGTGAACATATCGCTTACTTGGAAATCACCCATCACTGTGTGTTCGCTAGAAAACGCGACAGCTGTCATCAGACCAACAGACATGAAGATCAGTAGTGCGCCAAACAGTGGGTAGAAGCGACCAATGATTTTATCAACTGGAACAATTGTAGCTATGATGTAGTAAGCGAAAATCAATACAACCATCGTTGTCATGCTGACGTTTAGGCTAGTTTGGTCGTTAATTAGGTTCGTGATCATGCCAGCAGGCGCAGATACGAATACCACACCAACAAGAAGCAGCAGGACAATGGCAAAGATGTTCATAAAGTGTTTTGCGCCATTACCTAGGTAGCGACCTGTAATTGTTGGTACTGATGCACCACCATTACGAACAGAAAGCATGCCTGAGAAGTAATCGTGTACTGCACCTGCAAAGATACAACCTACAACAATCCACAACATAGCGGCAGGACCGTATAGGGCACCCATGATTGGACCGAAAATAGGACCAACACCAGCAATGTTGAGTAGTTGAACAAGGTAAACGCGTTTGGTTGACATTGGAACGTAGTCAACACCGTCGGTTTTTGTATGGGCAGGAGTTTGGCGATTCTCATTGATACCGAAAACTTTCTCAACGAAAGCACCGTAGATGAAGTATCCGCCGATAAGGGCTGCGACACAGGTTAGAAACCACATCATAGCAATTGTCCTTGGTTTATTAGGTAGGGTAATTTTTTAAGCTCAGGATGTATGGTATTCGCCTCTTTTGTTAAGTGCATTCGCTCAGTGGATGAGTGGTCGAATAGAGAAGCGAGTGGTCGATATAAAGATTAAGTGGTTTTATCGTTTGCTTAGTGGCAGCACGATGGGTTAAGTGGTTCTATTCACCACTGAGTGGCTGTGATTAAGGGTAAGTGGTTACCTTAAGAGTTAAGTGGTGAAATCGACAGATAAGCGGCACATCACGGGCTTTAGTGGTAAGCTTGTTTGGAAAACAACTAGTTAAGGAAGAATCATGAAAAAGGCAACGTTAGGTTTGGCGCTGGCTTTATTGGCAGGCTGTGCGGCGACCACGGAAGAATTAGCGCAATCTGGTGATTGGTATCAGATCGGTTATCAAGATGGCATTGCAGGGCATACTTCTCGTACGGTGAAAGAACTCAATCAACTCGGTAATGCTAAGCAAGGTGACTACGACCAAGGTTATCTCGAAGGGGTGACGGAATACTGTAATCCTGATTTCGCTTACCAGATGGGATTGTCTGGTCAGTACTATGAAGGTGTATGCGAAGGCACACCACAAGCGCAGAAGTTTCGAATGGAATGGCAACGCGGTTGGAACGAATACAGTAACTAGTTCTGTTTCATAATCAAGACAGCAATTTGCCCTGTTAATCTTCTGACATTTGAATTTTATCGCTTTGATGTACTGATATGATTAGATTCAATCAGAAGTGAAATAGAAGCATGAAAAAAGTCTTTTTGGTCGTATTAGCACTGTTCCCTTTGACCGTTGGCGCAACCAATGTATTGAAAGAGTCGATCAAGATGAAGCGAAAGTATGACCATGACAAGCATCATATAACCAACACCATCAATCACACTAAGCGTAATATCAAAGAGATCACCGATGGCACTTATGTGGAGAACCAGGTTAAGCGCAAGGTAAACAATACCACTAGCAAGTACACCAATAAGGTCGACCGTGTGAAAAATATGACGAATCCTGATCAAATCAAGCGCAAAGCGAATGACAAGCTTAACCAAGAATTTGATGAGTGGCTATATGAAGACTGATTCTTGATATCAGAATAAGAAAGGAGACCTTGAGGTCTCCTTTTTGTTTTTCTTGTGTTGGTCAATCTGGTTAACCATCTCACCCGTCATTTTGGCTGGTGACTTTCAACGGCTTTACGTAAGAAGCCATCTTGATGATGCAGATGCGCACGAGCTGAATCGATATCAAGATCGGTCAGGATCATCAAGATCGCCAGTTTTACTTCATAGTCTGTTTGCTTAAGTACTTCGGTTGCTTGTTCTTTGCTGCAATCGGTCGCTTGCATAACGATGCGTGCGGCGCGCGCTACCAGTTTGTTGTTGGTCGCTTTCACGTCGACCATCAGGTTTTGATAACTCTTACCTAAACGGATCATGCTCGCTGTGGTCAGCATATTCAGAACCAGCTTCTGCGCGGTTCCTGATTTTAAACGTGTTGAACCGGTTAAAGCTTCAGGACCTACGACAGGACAAATGGCGATGCTAGCGATCTCTGCAATTGGTGAGTCTGGGTTACAAGACAGTGCCACTGTCGTCGCACCTATCTCGTTGGCGTACTCTAAACCACCAATCACGTAAGGTGTGCGTCCACTAGCGGCGATGCCGACCACGACATCATGATGAGTGAACTCGATGTCTTTCAAATCTTGTTCACCTAAAATTGGAGAGTCTTCTGCGCCTTCTTTCGCTTTGAGGATGGCTTCTGGACCACCTGCAATCAAGCCAACCACCATCTTGTCAGACACACCAAATGTTGGTGGGCATTCTGATGCATCAAGCACCCCTAAACGACCACTGGTGCCTGCGCCCATGTAAACCAAACGACCGCCTACCTTAAATGCATCGGTGATTTTATCTACCGCGAGGGCGATCTCCGGCAACGCTTTCTCAACGGCAAGTGGAACGAGTTTGTCTTGTTGATTAAGACGCTGAACAATATCCAGAGATGGTAATAAGTCGATGTCCATCGTATCTGGGTTGCGACCTTCTGAAACAAGGTGAGCGAGAGCGGCAATAAGCGCGTCATTTGTCATAGTGATTTAAGCCTTTTGAATACTGAATTCGTTTCATCTTTAAGCTGTATTTAGAACAACTCATTTAGTTTTAGGATAGAGCACACCGAGTGAAGCAAGACGACTTGCCCCTGTCACTTCTGGCAAGTTGCTTGGCAATCCATGAACGTGGCGCTGTGCAAGCCAAGCAAAAGCCATGGCTTCCATATAGTCTCCGTCGACACCCTTGTCGTTGGTTGTTGCGACTTGCCACTGAGGGAGAAGGGCTGCCAAACGTTGCATCAATAGTGGGTTTCTTGCTCCACCACCACACACTAAAAGCTGAGGCTTTTGACCATGAGTGAACTTTTCCACTTCGGCAGCAATGGTCATTGCCGAGTATTCGCAAAGTGTGCGTTGCACATCTTGTACAGAGACACGGTGATCCGTTAGCTGTTGATGTAACCAATCGATATTGAACAGTTCTCGCCCTGTGCTTTTAGGCGGTGGCATCGCAAGATAAGGAGCCTCCAACAGTTGAGCCAGTAAAGCTGCATTGATCTTACCTTGCAGAGCAAATTGGGCGTCTTTGTCGAAGCCTTGTCCAGTATTCTGCTCACACCATGCGTCCATCAACATATTACCTGGACCGGTGTCATAACCAATCACCGGCTGTTCGGGATGTAATACAGAGATATTGGCAATACCACCGATGTTAAGCACTACCGTTGTGGAGTCTTGCATCGCAAAGATACTTTTGTGAAACGCAGGAACAAGTGGTGCACCTTGTCCACCTAGCGCCATGTCTTTGCGTCGAAAATCTGCCACGGTATCAATACCGGTTTTGACCGCAATGATGTTGGCATCACCCAGTTGAGTAGTGAAGGGCAGATCGCCAGTTGGCTGGTGGAAAACGGTTTGACCATGATTGCCAATGGCTCGGACTTGCTCAGCGGAATAGCCAGATTTATTCAGTAGTTGTAATACGGCATCGGCAAACAAATGCCCGAGTTGGTGGTCCAGTTCGCCAAGTGCTTTCAGGTTAGTGTCTTGTCCTGTGCAAATCGACAGAAGCATTTGTTTAATGTGAGGCGGCATTGGGTAATCATCGTGCGCAATTAGGCAAACATGGTCATTTTCAATTTCTACCAGTGCCGTATCCACACCGTCCATGCTGGTTCCAGACATTACGCCAATGTACAGATTGTTAAGATTCACAGCCGATTCCGTCAATTCTTCGATTCACTTATTGTAAAGCAATTCTGAAGCGAATAACCTCATCGAATACGAGATATTCAGCCGATTTTGAGGAGAAACAATGGGACCGTTATGGGTTGATGTTGCAGGCTACGAACTGACTGCAGAAGACAGAGAAATTTTGGAACATCCAACGGTTGGTGGTTTGATTTTATTTACACGTAACTACCACGACAGCAAGCAGCTTCAAGCTCTTACCCAGTCTATCCGTAAAGCGGCGAAACGTCCGATTTTGATTGGTGTTGACCAAGAGGGCGGGCGCGTTCAGCGTTTCCGTGAAGGTTTCTCTCTCATTCCAGCGGCTGACGAATATGCCAAGCACCAAAATAGTGAGGAACTGGCACGCATGGGTGGTTGGTTGATGGCTGCAGAGCTGATAGCTCATGACATTGACCTAAGCTTCGCGCCTGTGCTGGATAAAGGTCATCAGTGTAAAGCGATCGGCAGTCGAGCTTTTGGTGAGGATATGGACACAATTTTGCGTCACAGTTCTGCTTACATGCATGGCATGAAGAGTGTCGGTATGGCAACAACGGGTAAGCACTTTCCTGGTCATGGCGGTGTGATTGCTGATTCACATCTAGAGACTCCGTACGATGAGCGCAGTGATATCTTTGAGCAAGATATGGCTATTTTCAAAGCGCAAATCGATTCCGGCATCTTAGATGCGATGATGCCTGCTCATGTCATTTTCCCCAATTATGATGATCAACCTGCAAGTGGTTCAGAGTACTGGTTAAAACAAATCTTGCGCCAACAACTTGGTTTTAAAGGTTTGATCTTCTCTGATGACTTGACCATGGAAGGTGCCGCAATTATGGGTGGTCCTGCCCAGCGAGGCATACAGGCATTAAAAGCAGGTTGTGACATGCTATTAGTTTGTAACAAGCGCGATGCACAAGAGGAAGTACTCGATAACCTGCCAATTACTTCCGTTCCTCTTGCTGATGCCTTGCTGAAAAAACAAAACTTTACACTAAGCGAGTTAAAATTGTCTCAAGAGTGGAAAGACGCTACTGAAGCCATGAAGCGATTGATTGGTTAGCCATGTAAACCTTGAGTATTGGTTTACTTGGGGGATACGTAAACTGTCGAAAACACCTATTTTAAGCCGAAGTGCCCTGCATTTCGGCTTTTTCTTTGTGTGTAAATTTAAATTTACACTGAATGTTTTTTATTGTGTACGCTTGTATTTCTTTTTTAGCCTGTTATCTTGTCGATAAAGCTTAGTTGGCTCACCAAGGAATTGGTTGAGTGTAAACAAAAATATACAGGTCGAAGTTATGCAAAGAAGTGAATTGAGCAACATCAACATCAGCGAAGAACAAGTACTGATCACGCCTGAGGAGCTAAAAGTTAAGCTTCCTTTGAGTGAAAAGGCACGTCGTTTCATTCAAGAGTCTCGTCAAACCATCGCTGACATCATTCACAAGAAAGATCATCGTCTGCTTGTTGTATGTGGACCATGTTCTATTCATGACGTAGAGGCAGCGAAGGACTACGCTAAGCGCCTAAAAGCCCTTTCAGAACAACTAAGCGACCAACTGTATATTGTAATGCGTGTTTACTTTGAAAAACCTCGAACCACGGTTGGTTGGAAAGGTTTGATCAATGACCCACACCTAGATGGTAGCTTCGACATTGAACATGGTTTGCATGTTGGTCGTGAACTGCTGGTTGAATTGGCAGAGATGGAAATCCCGCTAGCAACAGAAGCTCTTGATCCAATCAGCCCACAATACCTTGCGGATACTTTTAGCTGGGCGGCGATCGGTGCTCGTACAACGGAGTCACAAACTCACCGCGAGATGGCAAGTGGTCTTTCTATGCCTATTGGTTTTAAGAATGGTACGGATGGTAGCTTGGCAACTGCTGTTAACGCGATGCAAGCGGCTTCTTCTAGTCATCGTTTCATGGGAATTAACCGTGAAGGCCAAGTGGCACTGCTAACGACACAAGGCAACCCAAATGGTCATGTCATTTTACGTGGAGGTAAGCAAACCAACTACGATTCAGTATCAGTGACTGAATGTGAGCAAGAGATGGCGAAGTCTGGTCTCGATGCTTCGCTGATGGTGGACTGTAGCCATGCGAACTCGCGTAAAGATTACCGTCGTCAACCATTGGTCGCAGAAGATGTGATTCATCAAATCCGTGAAGGAAACAAGTCAATCATTGGCTTGATGATTGAGAGCCATATCAATGAAGGTAATCAATCTTCTGACCTGCCACTCGAAGAGATGAAATACGGCGTATCGATCACCGACGCATGTATCAATTGGGATTCAACTGAGGCACTATTACGTCATGCACACGAAGAGCTGGTGCCTTTCTTAGAGAATCGTCTAAAAGGCTAACAACACGGGATTTAAGGAACATCAATGGCAGTTGAACTTAACGCATTACGCGATCAGATTGATGCAGTCGACAAGCAAATGTTGGAGCTATTAGCTCAGCGTTTGGCTCTAGTAGAGAAAGTAGGGGAAGTAAAAAGCGAACACGGTTTGCCAATTTATGCCCCAGATCGTGAGGCGGCAATGCTGGCATCACGACGAGCTGAAGCTGAAAAAATGGGGATCCCTCCACAACTGATTGAAGACATTCTTCGTCGAACAATGCGTGAGTCTTATGCCAGCGAGAAAGATTCCGGTTTTAAGTGTTTGAACCCAGAATTGCGCTCAGTGGTTATTATTGGTGGTAATGGTCAGTTAGGTGGTCTGTTTGGTCGAATGTTTAAGCTGTCTGGTTACCAAGTTAAAGTGCTGGGCAGTAAAGACTGGGATCATGCAGACGACATCTTGGAAGATGCTGGGCTGGTGGTGGTTACTGTTCCGATTCACCTGACAGAAGGTGTGATTGAAAAGCTAGGCAACCTACCAAAAGACTGCATTCTTTGTGACCTGACTTCCATCAAGTCTAAGCCATTGCAAGCAATGTTGAATGTGCACCAAGGTCCGGTTGTTGGTTTACACCCTATGTTTGGTCCAGATGTGCCAAGCTTAGCGAAACAGGTAATTGTGTACTGTGATGGTCGTGGTAACGAACAATACCAATGGCTATTGCAACAATTTGGGATTTGGGGCGCAAGCCTGTGCCAAATTGATGCGCAAGAGCACGATCATGGCATGACATTGATTCAGGCGCTGCGCCACTTCACTTCGTTTGCTTACGGTATGCACCTAAGTAAAGAGAATCCAAACATTGAACAGTTGTTAAAGTTGAGCTCGCCAATTTACCGCTTGGAGTTAGCGATGGTAGGGCGTTTGTTTGGTCAAGATCCAAACCTCTACGGTGACATTATTCTTTCGTCGCAAGAGAACATCGATATGATTAAGCGATTCCACCAACGTTTTGGTGAGGCGCTGAGCATTTTGGATAGCAAAGACAAAGCAGAATTTGTTGAAAGCTTTGAACAAGTCAGTGATTGGTTTGGTGAGTACTCTCAACAATTTATGAACGAGAGTCAGAATCTGCTAAAACAAGCGAATGACAATATCCATCGTGGATAAACACCGACTTGATAGATAAAATGAGCAGCCCTGAGGCTGCTCATTTTATATGTGAAGTGAAGAAAAGGAGCGCAAAACCTTAGTTGGTTGCGGTTCCTGTCTTATCTTCGCTTGATACGGTGCTGATGCTAGTATCACGGTAAGGTGAGTTAGTCAGATTGATTTGCAGACGAACGACATTATCAATCAATTGAACCAATGGTCCCCATTTCACCTTTTTCTCTTTCTCGAATGCGTAGTTGAAGTTTTCTGGTGTCCAATCCATCAGATATTGAGGGTTCAACGCACGACCTAAGAAGCGCACCTCATAATGTAAGTGTGGTCCAGTTGAGTTGCCTGAATTACCACATTGTGCAATCACATCACCTTTACTTACGAACTGACCACTTTTCACTTTAAAACGGTTTAAGTGGGCAAAAGAGCTCGAGAAACCAAAAGAGTGACGCAGAGTTAGGTAGTTGCCGTAACCTCTGTTACTTGGTCGTACTGTCTCCACAACCCCATCGGCTGGAGCCAGGATCTCTTCACCGCGTTTGCAGGTGAGATCGATACCGGTGTGAACATGACGTTTACCAGAAATAGGGTTAATACGACTGCCATATGAAGATGAAATACGTTGGTAGGTCATCGGGCTGTCGTTAGGTATCAAGCGAAACATGGTGGCTCTGACCGCTGAGTCTATCGCAGCTGCATCGATCCGCTCTTCTAACGCGAGATTGCTTTCTTCACCTATTAACTCTTCATCTGCCAAGCCGAGTACGGATTCAACATCAAATACGCGCTTCCCGAGAAGTTGTATTTGGTTATTTTTGTCCGTCAGAGACTGAGATAATGAATGGTTGGTGTCCAACTGCTCTTCGTACAATGCAGTGATTTGTGCTTTCTCGCTCTCAAGCTTTGCGATGGTCTGGTTTAATGTTTGTGCGTCATGAACCTGTTTTTGGTTCATATACCAAGCGCCACCAATGACAGCCGGTAGCGCAATGACCGATGCGCAAATGGTTAGGATCGAAAGGCGACCCAAATGAAATTGCTGATTCCCATCTTTGGTTGGGATCTGCATGATGATTTTTCTAGACATGATTATTGTTACTAAAGCAGGCGTTCAGTTTATTCTTCCCCTAAATCCGAAAGGTGTTCTAACTCTCGATTTAGGAGCTCGTTATTGCCTACATTCAATTCTATGAATCGTTTTAATTGGCTAATACTGTCGATGTCTATGTTGCTGATCTTTAGCCGAACTTCATTGTCTGCAATTGAAATGACGTCAGCATTTAATCGCATGGTTTGCTCTGATTGAATAAACGAAAAACCGACTTCTACGGGCTGTAATAAATTCAGTTTTTTTGCATCTTCAGCTTTTAATAACAAGCCATGTAAAGAAAGGTCTTGAATGGTAGCTGGTATTACCAAATCTCTCTGTTCAATTAAGGCTGGTACTTGGTAGATGATGCGTGAAAAGCGTCGTCTTTCCGTCATAGAGCTTTCTCGTAAAGTGTCAAACAATGGCAAGACTATACCAAATAGAACAAAAAATGTTCGATTTTTGTGTTTGAAATGTCGAAAATGCTACAGAGTTATGCTGGCTAAAGGTTAGGCTCTTTACATGCTACAAGGGCATTTGAGCTATTTATGCAACACATACAACAAAGGTCGCTATGATAGCGACCTTTGTACGAATTACAAGCAAAGGTGAGATGTAAGGTGAAATACCGCACATCAACCTGCGGTCGAAATTACTTCGATACGCGCTTGTATTTGATACGGTGTGGCTCAGCCGCTTCAGGACCAAGCGTCTTCTTCAGCCATTCCATGTACTCGTTATAGTTACCTTCGTAGAAGTTAACTTGACCTTCATCGCGGTAGTCGATGATGTGTGTCGCGATACGGTCTAGGAACCAGCGGTCGTGCGAGATAACCATTGCACAGCCAGGGAACTCTAGTAGAGCTTCTTCTAGCGCACGTAGTGTTTCAACGTCAAGGTCGTTGGTTGGCTCATCGAGTAATAGTACGTTACCGCCAGCTTTAAGAAGCTTAGCAAGGTGTACACGGTTACGCTCACCACCAGACAGTTCGCCGATAATCTTCTGTTGATCTGAACCTTTGAAGTTGAAGCGAGAACAGTAAGCACGTGCAGGAATTTCGAAGTTGTTGATCTTGATGATATCAGCGCCTTCAGAAATTTCTTGGAATACGGTGTTCTTGTCGTTCATTGAGTCGCGGAACTGCTCAACAGACGCTAGCTTCACGGTTTCACCTAGCTCAATCGTACCTGAATCAGGCTGTTCTGTGCCGCTTAGCATCTTGAATAGGGTCGATTTACCAGCACCGTTGGCACCGATAATACCTACGATTGCACCCTTAGGCATGCTGAATGATAGGTCATCAATAAGAACGCGACCGTCGAATGATTTCGTCAGGTTGTTCACTTCGATAACTTTATCACCTAGACGCTCACCTGGTGGGATGAACAGCTCGTTGGTTTCGTTACGTTTTTGGTGGTCAGTGTTTTGCAGCTCTTCAAAGCGCGCCATACGTGCTTTAGACTTCGCTTGACGACCTTTAGGGTTTTGACGAACCCATTCAAGTTCTTTCTCAATGGTCTTTTGACGAGCTTTTTCTTGAGATGCTTCTTGTTGTAGACGTGCATCTTTTTGCTCTAGCCAAGACGTGTAGTTACCTTCCCATGGAATACCTTCACCACGGTCAAGTTCTAGGATCCAACCCGCAGCGTTATCTAGGAAGTAACGGTCGTGGGTAATCGCAACTACAGTGCCTGTGTAATCAACTAGGAAGCGCTCTAGCCATGCAACAGACTCAGCATCCAAGTGGTTGGTTGGTTCGTCTAGTAGTAGCATGTCTGGCTTCTCTAGAAGAAGACGACAGATAGCAACACGGCGACGTTCACCACCAGATAGGTTTGCAATCTTTTGATCCCACTCAGGTAGACGAAGTGCATCAGCCGCACGCTCTAGCGCGTTGTCTAGGTTATGACCGTCTTTCGCTTGAATTAGCGCTTCTAGTTCGCCTTGCTCTTTTGCAAGTGCATCGAAGTCTGCGTCTGGTTCTGCATACGCAGCATATACCGCATCCAAACGCTTCAGCGCGTCTGCAACATCAGATACCGCTTCTTCAACCACTTCACGAACGGTTTTTGATTCGTCTAGTACTGGCTCCTGAGGTAGGTAACCTACGTTTAGACCAGGTTGTGGACGTGCTTCACCATCGATATCAGTATCGATGCCCGCCATGATACGTAGCAGAGTTGATTTACCCGCACCGTTCAGACCTAGAACACCGATTTTTGCACCTGGGAAGAAGCTTAGAGAGATGTCTTTAAGAATTTGACGCTTAGGTGGCACGATTTTGCTCACCCGCGACATGGTATATACGTATTCAGCCATTGCCGATCGTTCCTAAATTAACTGTCATTCAAAGCGTCTATTTTATACCAACTCCTTGAGTTTTGTTACCGCATTGCAAGAAATTCGCCGCTCATGTGATTTCTTCTTCATTGCTGACCGGAAACTCACAACTTTAGGGTATACACTTTTCTTGTTCATCCTTAATTCAATGTGCTGCGATTCATCAGGAAGAATGGATTGTTGGGAATCTATTTGTCTTTAAGGGTTCTAAAGTTTCACGAGTACAACATTTATTACATCAAGTCGCTTTACAATGAGAACTTAATACGGTGTAAATAGATGCATATGCTTTATGACTTACTACGCTTTGTATTCTTCATTAGTAAGGCATGGAGTGATAAACGTCTGAGGAAAATGACGCACATGAGATTCAACGTATCTGAATTGGCTAAAAGAGTATGTTATGCAGCCGCTTTATGTGCGGTTAGCGTATCAGCAAACGCTGCGCTGAGTTTAGAAAAGCAGCGCCAGGTCTATGAACAAGCTCAAGACCTATTAGATAAGAATGACATTGATGGTTACTTATCTATCCGTTCAAAAATCGCCAACTATCCACTGACTCCTTATGTGGATTATCGGGTGTTTCTGAGGCAATTATCGAGTAAGTCTCCACAACAGGTAGACGAATTTATTAAAGACCATGAGGCTTTTCCATTCTCACGTCGAATTCGTGCCCCTTACTTAGATAACCTTTATCGTCAGAAAGATTGGAAAACCATTACTGAGTTTCAGAGAGTGGAACCAAGTGGTGAGCGCTATCAATGTATTTTTTACGTCGCCCAATTAAATCAAGGCAAACAAGTGGCTGCGTTCAAAGGTGCAGAACACATGTGGTTGCGTGGCAGCAGCATTGCAGATGAGTGTGACCCATTATTCTCTGCGTGGGATAAAGCGGGTGAGCGCTCTGATGAACTTATCTTACAACGCATGTTGCTGGCGTTTGATGCGCGTAACGGTGGTTTATTGAGTTACCTACAAAAACTGCCTAAATCAAGCAAGGCGCAGCAGCAAGCCAAAGCGATGAAGGCACTGTTTGATAAACCAGAAACGGTCGCTGCATTTGCTAAGAAACAACCTGCTAATGATTTCAACCGTGCTCAAAGTGAATTCGCGTTAGAAAAACTAGCGCGTAAGGATACAAAAAAGGCGCAAGACGCTTACGCAATCGTTGTGAAAGGACAGAAGTTTTCACCAGAGAAAGCACAAGCATTAGCTGACTATATTGCGATTCGTTTGATTCGTACCGAGTCAGATTCGTTGGCTCAATGGCGTGATGATAAGACGAGATCGAGTAAGAATTTACCCTTGATTGAAAGCCGCATTCGTTTATCGATTCAAAATGGTGATTGGAAAGGGGTACAGAAGTGGATTGCAGTTTTAAATGAAAAAGAACAAGCGACGCTTCGGTGGCAATACTGGTTAGGACGCAGTGAGATGGCGTTGGGTGATAAAGTCGCGGGCAAACAGCGCTTGGCTAAATTGGCGGGTCAACGGAATTTTTATAGTGTTGCTGCAGCGAATGCGATTGGTCAGTCGATTAAGTATCCATCGAGTACCGTGAAGCTCGATAAAAAGGTGGTTCAACCTTACCAAAAATCGTTAGTGCGAATTGAAGAGTTGATTGAAACCGACAAAATTGCTGCTGCCAAAAGTGAATGGGCACATTTGTTGCGTCGTGTTGGTAAAGAAGAGAAAAAGATGTTGGCGGCTTATGCTGCTTCTAAACGTTGGCATAATTTAACGGTAACAGCGAGTATTCAAGCTAAAATGTGGGACAACATACCTCTGCGTTTTCCTGTCGCTCACCGCTGGTGGTTTAATTTCTATGCCGAGAAACATAACATCGATCCTATTACTATGATGTCTTTGGCTCGACAAGAAAGTGCACTGGACTCTGAGGCTCGCTCACCCGTTGGCGCTCGTGGCTTGATGCAAATTATGCCTGCAACCGCGAAGTACACTGCTCGTAAATATAAGCTTAAATACCAAGGCACGGAAGACTTGTACAATGTAGGTAAGAATATTGAAATCGGTAGTCATTACTTACAAGGGTTAATGGAGGATTACGATAATAATCGTATTTTTGCGCTCGCCGCTTATAATGCAGGACCTAACCGAGTAAAAACGTGGCGAGAGCGAACCCAAGGAAAAGTGGACGCTTATTCCTTTATTGAAGCGATTCCGTTTAAAGAGACTCGCGGTTATGTGCAGAACATTTTGATGTTTGAAACGTATTACCGTGACCTTTTAGGTGTCGATGGTGCGTTCTTGACCCCAAATGAGATCAATACCAAGTATTGAGTGAGGTAACTTGATGTCACACGAACCTGAGTACAAAGACTGGCAGCAGATTGTTGAATTGATCCGCTCAAGTGTGGATAACCAGCAACATGAGATGTTGTTGACCATGCTAATGACACCGGATGAGAGAGAATCACTCACCGCACGTGTGAACATTCTGAATGAATTGCTGAAAGGTGAGCTTTCTCAACGTCAAATCAGTCAAATGCTGGGGGTTGGCATAGCAACGATCACTCGCGGCTCAAATGAGTTGAAGTCAAAGTCGGAAGTCGATAAGGACAAACTCAAGACGTTGCTCGAGCAAGGTGCTCAGTAAGGTCGTTTGAGTTTCTATATCATAGACAGTAAAAAGGGCGGAAAAACCGCCCTTTTTAATACGTGTATTATTTAGCCATGAGTCTAAAAGCGGTTATAAATTCGCAGGGAAGTGCTCGGGATTCGTAAATGGAATCAACGCCAGAATCAAAGCTTGATGATACACCGAGCTACGAGTCAGTTGGTTTTGAGTTAGCAACCCAATTGCACCACCTTTCTGTTTGATGTTGTCGGTACCAAACACTTCATCCATCACATCACCAAGTTCATTGGCATGTTTAAGCTTCTGTAGTACTTCTGGTGGCAACATCAAGCTTGCAGAGCGAGATTCCCCGCGATGCGTATCAGATTCAACCACCATCCAAGCAAATGTGACTTTCCCTTCAATACCTGCTTCTAAACCGACATAGAAATCGGCATTCGTTATTTCGGCTTTAGCGTTACGAACGCGATTCAGAGCTCCGAGATGTGTTTCATCATTTGTCATTGGTTGATCTGCGACTTCACTTGGAACGCTGACCCCAATGAATTCAAACTTCTGCTCAGGGAAAGCGCTGTGAAAAGCACTCTCTACGGCTTTGATTTTCGCTGGGTTAAGTGATGCGATAACGACTTTTTGGCCTGCCATGATCTTTTTACCTACGGATGTCTTTTAGCTCAGTTTAACTTGAGTCGGTTTCACATTCTCACTTGGATAACAGCCTAGTACTTTCAGGTGCTTAGTGATTTTAGTTAGCTCATCAATTGCCTGTTGCATTTCGTTCGAACCAAGATGAGATTCAAGGTCAACGTAGAACATTTCTTCCCATGGGTTACCCATGATTGGACGTGATTCTAGTTTGGTCATATTGATGCCGTAACGTTGAAGTACCAATAGCGTTTGAACCAGTGAGCCTGCTTCTTGAGAAGTCGACATGATCAGTGTGGTTTTTGCAGGGATCTGTGTCGATACTTCTACTGGTTTACGCGCAACTACGATAAAGCGTGTGTGGTTTTCGGTTTGGTTTGCGATATTGCCCTGAATCGCTTGTAGACCATAAAGCTTACCGCTTGAAGCATTACCGATTGCCGCTACATCATCACGATTGAGCTCTTGCACTTTTTGCATCGCATCTGCAGTACTTGCACAAGATTCTAGTTTCACGCCTTTCATGCGACTCAGGAACTCGCTGCATTGTTGGTGTGGTTGTGGATGAGAGTAAAGCGTTTTGATGTTCTCAAGACGAATGTCTTTGGTTGCCACCAAGCAATGTTCAATTGGTTGAGTCAGTTCACCAACGATGTACAGCGTTGTGTGTTGCAGTAGGTCGTAGACTTCATTGATCGAGCCTGAACTGGTGTTTTCAATTGGCAGCACACCATAATCAGCATGACCTGATTCGACCGTTTGAGTCACTTCTTTGAAGTGTTCACAGTTGAGTTCAATTAACTCTGTGTTCTTGCGGCTGAAGTATTCGCGACTTGCAAGGTGTGAGTAAGAGCCTTTCGCACCAAGAAAAGCAACACGAGCAAGTGGCTTACGGCTTTGCTGTGGGTTAACAAGGTTTTGTAGGTAGCTTTGTTGAAGAAGGACCGAGTCTTCAATGATGGTATGGAAAAGTTTGGTGATGTACTGAGCGTCGAGTTCGTATTTATCACGACCATTGGTGATCAGTTTTACTAGAAGCTGTTGTTCACGGACGGCATCACGAACAGGTTTCGAAGTTTGAACTTTGCTTTTAGCGACTTCAATGCTGAGCTTACGGCGTTCGGACAGCAGGCTTAATAACTCGTCATCGAGTTCATTCAAACGTAAACGAATTTCTTCCAGGGAAATAGGTTGGTCAGTCATCAATTCTTTCCTTATAAAAAAAGCCCCCCGATTTGGGAGGCTTTCTGTTTGTTTTTGACTTTTCTTTCACAAACGAGTTAGCCCCTCCAACTATGGAAGGAAAAAGAAGTCAAAAAGAAACAGGTTAGTTGAGTGCATAAATAGTGCTTAATTTGTGAGTGTTTAAACACAATAAGCAAGCAGGCGGGGAGCGTCAAGCAAAAAAATAGCGCCTTTCGGCGCTACTTCCTCAATCTGGACGTTTTACTCTTCTTCTTCCACTAGCTCAGGCTTATTCGCACGTCGAGCTTCAGGTTTGTGGGTCAGCTTATTCAGTTGTCGTTCTAGTTTTTGCTCCACTTCATTAATAGCTGCGTAAAGATCTTCGTGAGTTGCTGAGGCGATTAGCTGGCCTTTAGGAACTTTAATAACGGCTTCGAATTTCTTCTGTTTGTTTGGTTCCTCGCTGAATGTTGCTTGGCATCCAATGATGTCTACTTGCCATTTCTCCAGCTTTTTAAATTTGCTCTCAATATGAGCGCGGATTGCAGAGGTGATTTCGATGTTTTTACCAGTAATGTTCATTGTCATAAATGTTTTTCCTCTGTTTCATCCCTCATGGGTTGAGTTCAGATTACCGCTTTGAGGAGAAAAAAATGTGATATAGATCGCTTTTTTGGGTGGGTTTTTCGAGATGAAAAATGAATGTGATCTCACTCAAGAACTGCTGAGATTTATGTGAAAATTGCTTGTTATCGGATTCGAAATCATTAGATTGGATAGAGTACTGAGCTGAAAACTAACCCGTTTTTAGGGGAGTTATACGGCCTGTAATTCTAGTTAGTTAAAAATTAACCAGATCAAAGATGTGAATCAGATCACTCTTAAAGTGCACAATAAGTTAGATTCAAAAACGCCGCTCAACAAATGAGCGGCGTTTTTGGTTTCTAGCTAGTGTGTTTTCAATTGAGGCGTTTGGCTGACGCTGCGCAATGGCGTCATAAAGACAGGGTCATCAGGCACAAGCAGAACATTATCGAGAGTTTTTGCTAGGTCGAGACTTTCTAACTGTTTGTAGATCACGTAGTAGCGGTTCACATTCGTTACGTACCTGATGGTTTCCCCTAAGCTTCTACGTGTTACGACCTCCACATTATTGAACCATACATTCGGATCGTAACCTTGCTGAGCGGCACGTTTACGCATTCTCTCAATGTTTCCAGGTCCAGCATTGTATGCAGCTAACGTTAAGTAGAGCTTGTTCTCTTTAGTTATGTTGCTATCACTGAAGTAATACCGGCGAAGAAACGCTAAGTATTTCACCCCTGCATGAACGTTGTTCTCTAGATTACGGACATTCTTAATGTTCACATTAGGGTCACTCGCCGTACTCGGTAAGATTTGCATAATACCAACGGCACCACGGCTTGATACTAGACTGTTATCGAACCCTGATTCCTGATAGGCCACCGCTGCGATGAGGAGGTAGTCAAAGTCGTACTTCTCCCCATACTTAGCAAACAGTGATGAGAGCTTTTCAAGCTGAGCAATCTTTTTGGGGTTCAGTGCTTTGTTGAGCCAATTGGTGTTATCGATGTATTTTCCATAAATGACGTTGCCCAGTAGTGTTCCTGACTTGGAAGTTTGGATGAACTTGTTGACCGCTTTTCTTAGCTCCGGGCTGTTATGGCGCATGGCCCAACCAATTTCACCCCCTTCTCTAATCGGAATCTTGGTGTGTGCTCGGATGTCATCCATAAAGTTCATCCACAGCTTGGCTTTGTGGCTATCAAGTACGATAGCTTTGATATAGCCATTGTTTAGCATTCCTACCAGTTCATAGTCTTGCAGCGTCTCTTCAATAAAGTGCACCACCACTGGTGGTAAGCCTTTCTTATTAAGCTGTTTG
The DNA here is from genome assembly GCF_963871815.1 of Vibrio sp. L85. Taxonomy (NCBI): domain Bacteria; kingdom Pseudomonadati; phylum Pseudomonadota; class Gammaproteobacteria; order Vibrionales; family Vibrionaceae; genus Vibrio; species Vibrio sp. L85. The sequence goes on along the minus strand of NZ_CAWMYL010000192.1, from coordinate 6,312 downwards.
TTTAATACCTGAATGCTCTCGAAATAACTTGAACTGGCACGAACCCAAATTTCTTTGCCACTCAGTTGTTCAATCTTCGTCATTGCTGGTGTTTTTTTGTTAGTGATGACCCATTCTTCAATCCCGGTAATAGCAGGATCGCTAAAATCGACCAGCTTCTTGCGTGCATCGGTAATGGTGAGATTGGCAACTACTAAATCCCCTAAACCTTGCTCAAGAGAAGGTAGCAACTCATCGCGTGAAACTGGGATAATTTGAATGTTGAGTTTTGGTTTGAGCTTACGGAGCTCTTTTTCGAAATGAGCCAATAGTTCTGCACCAATGCCTTTTGGTTCTCCACCTTCTATGTAATAGAAACCAAGGTCGGCAGACACTAATACGCGTAAAACATTTTTCTCTTTAATGACATCCAGATCCCCCGTGTAAGGTGGTTGTCTAAGAGGGGAGAGCTCAAGAGAAAAGCTCGATGCCGAGAGTAGAAGCAGCAATCCTATCCATAACTTTGATAATGTCACGTTCACATCCATGTTGATGGTGAAGGAGAACTTTAAGCATAAGTAGCGCTCAAAAAATCATCAAGTTAGCGGGTGGAGCAAAAATAAGAAGGGAAAACAAAACCGCCACAGTTTGAGCTGTGGCGGTTGAGGATTAGTTTGCTGGGTTTAGCTTGATAAGCTCTTCCGTTCTGGCAACGGCGTCATCCAGTTTCAACTGTTTGTAAGCTTCTAGTTGAATCTCAAGCGACTTGCGAGCTGCTTCTGTATCAGGGAAAGTCTTTTGAAGCTCTTGAGAACGGTTAATCGCCGCAATCCAAGCTTCACGACGCAAGTAGAAATCTGCTGTCGCAAGATCGTAGTTTGCAAGACGGTTCTTCAGCGCCACCATGCGTTTCTGTGAATCTTCCGCGTATGGGCTGTTCGGGTAACGCTCTAGCAGTTTTTTGAAATCATCAAATGCTTTCTTAACGGGCTCTGGGTCACGGTCACTGCGATCAACGTTAAATAGGTCATGCATAAAGTTACGATCTTGTGCCATGTGGCTCAAACCACGCATGTACAATACCCAGTCCATTTTTTCATGAGTCGGGTTCAAACGCATAAAGCGAGAAATAGTTGCTAGACCGAGTGCTAGGTCGTCGTTTTTGTAGTACGCGTAGATAAGGTCAAGTTGTACCTGCTCAGAGTAGGCACCAAACGGGTAACGCGAATCCAAAGCTTCTAATTTCTCGATGGCAGAAAGCCAGTTACCGCTTTGCAGAGAAGTTTGCGCGTCTGCATACAGTTCAGAAGGTGGCACATCAGGAACGATTTCTTCTTTGCTTGCACAGCCAAACAGAAGGGATACCGCTAAAAGGCCTGTTAAAGTCTGATGTTTCATATCAGGAGTCTGTTCCTTGAATCTAAATATTTCTTAAGCTGCCGTTACTTTCTTTCCAGTAACAGATACAATGACGTAATAGTCTATTTTTCCACAGTCGTGAGCATTAGTCTCACAGTTTTTAAAAAAGTTCGATATGGCTCAGCAGATTGTTTTAACCAACACCGTAAAAGATAGCCAGTTAGGTCAACGTTTAGACCAAGCTATCGCCGAATTGTTCGCGGACTTCTCTCGTTCTCGCTTGAAAGAGTGGTTGCTTGACGGGAAGGTACAAGTGAATGGTGAAGTTGTCACTAAACCTCGCACCAAAGTAATGGGTGGTGAGGAAATTACCTTGCAAGCCGAGCTGGAAGATGAAGAACGCTGGGAAGCACAAGATATCCCGCTAGATATCGTCTACGAAGATGAAGATATCATCGTAATCAACAAGCCTCGTGATTTTGTTGTACACCCAGGTGCGGGTACTCCAGACGGCACAGTACTAAACGCATTGCTGCATCACTACCCAGACATCGCCGAAGTACCTCGTGCAGGTATCGTACACCGTCTAGATAAAGACACCACTGGTCTGATGGTGGTTGCGAAAACTGTTCCGGCACAAACTCGTCTGGTTCGCGCTTTGCAAAAACGTAACATCACCCGTGAGTACGAAGCGATTGCAATCGGTCGTATGACGGCGGGTGGTAAAGTGGATCAGCCAATTGGCCGTCACTCGACTAAGCGTACGCTAATGGCAGTTGCGCCTCTGGGTAAACCGGCGGTAACGCATTACCGTGTTGCAGAGCATTTCCGTGAACACACACGTATCCGTCTTCGTCTAGAAACCGGTCGCACGCACCAAATCCGTGTTCATATGTCTTACCTACAGCATCCGCTACTCGGTGATACTGCTTATGGCGGTCGTGCTCGTATCCCAACAGGTGCATCGGAAGAGCTAACAGCCATGATTCGTGGTTTTGATCGTCAAGCATTGCACGCGGTAATGCTACGTTTCGAACATCCTATCACTGGTGAAGAGCTAGAGTTCCACGCTCCAGTTCCTGATGACATGGTAGAGATGACAGAAGCGCTGCGTAAAGATACAGAAGAGTTCGGTCTACCTGACGAGTTCTAATATGAAGACGATTGTTCCCAATTGGTCCGCGCCGAAAAATGTTAAAGCTTTCGCCTCTACAAGAGTCGGAGGCTTTTCGACTTCGCCATATCAAGGGTTGAACCTTGGTACGCATGTTGGGGATGATGCGTCTATAGTAGAGAAGAACCGTAATTGGTTGGCGCAACAAGCGAATATGCCAAATGCGCCAATTTGGTTGAATCAAACTCACTCTACTGTGGTAGCTCAAGTAAGCACACCAACAACACAAGTACTTGACGCTGATGGTGTGTTTACTTCTTCAAATAATATTGTCTGTTCTGCGATGACTGCAGATTGTTTACCTGTTCTATTAACCAATACACAGGGCAGCCAATTGGCAGCCGTGCATGCTGGTTGGCGCGGTTTAGCAAATGGTATTGTTGAAAATGCACTAGCGCTATTTTCTGGTGAAGTAATAGCGTGGCTTGGTCCTGCAATTGGACCTCAAGCATTTGAAGTGGGTGAGGATGTCTTACAATCCTTTTTAGATTTTGACTCTCAAGCGCATCAAGCATTTACACCTCGTAATGTTGAAGGTAAGTGGCTGGCTGATATGTCCAAGCTTGCAACTCAACGTCTTAACAAAGCTGGAGTCACTCAAGTATTTGATTCCGGATTGTGCACTTTCCAAAATAGAGAAGATTTTTACTCATATCGTCGTGATGGTGTGACGGGTAGACAAGCGACTTTTATTTGGATCGAGGACTAACCACTACAACCCAAAAGTACAAAGATGCATAGCTTCATTTTTGCAAAGCTATCTTTATTAATTCTCTCCCTTGAAATTCCCTCTGTGCGTATCCATCTTTCTAACTGTCAAAAGAATTTTCTTCAGTTGAGGTTAGGAAGGAAGATATGCGTCTTGATAGATTCACAAGTAAGTTTCAAATCGCTATCTCTGATGCTCAGTCACTAGCGTTAGGGCGCGATCATCAATATATCGAACCAGTGCACCTAATGGTGGCATTGCTTGATCAGAACGGTAGCCCAATTCGTCCACTGCTAACAATGTTAGATGTCGACGTGACTCATCTACGCTCTAAATTGAGCGAAATGTTAGATCGACTGCCTAAAGTCAGTGGCATCGGTGGTGATGTTCAGCTGTCTAGCTCTATGGGTACGCTTTTCAATTTGTGTGACAAAGTGGCTCAAAAGCGTCAGGACTCCTACATTTCCTCCGAAGTCTTCTTGCTTGCAGCATTAGAAGACCGTGGTCCACTTGGTCAGTTATTGAAAGAGATGGGCTTGACCGAGCAAAAAGTGAGTCAAGCGATTGAAAAGATCAGAGGTGGCCAAAAGGTTAATGACCCGAATGCGGAAGAACTTCGACAAGCGTTGGAAAAGTTCACCATAGACCTTACTGAACGTGCAGAGCAGGGTAAGTTGGATCCGGTTATTGGTCGTGATGACGAAATTCGTCGTACCATCCAAGTATTGCAACGCCGTACTAAAAACAACCCTGTAATCATTGGTGAACCAGGTGTTGGTAAAACAGCAATCGTAGAAGGTTTGGCTCAGCGCATCATTAATAATGAAGTTCCAGAGGGGCTACGTGGTCGCCGAGTGCTTTCATTAGATATGGGCGCACTTGTTGCGGGCGCGAAGTACCGTGGTGAATTTGAAGAGCGCTTGAAGTCGGTATTGAATGAACTAGCCAAAGAAGAAGGCAACGTCATTCTGTTTATTGATGAGCTTCATACTATGGTTGGTGCAGGTAAAGGTGAAGGCTCTATGGATGCCGGTAACATGCTAAAACCAGCGCTGGCTCGTGGTGAACTTCATTGTGTGGGCGCTACAACACTAGATGAATACCGTCAGTATATAGAGAAAGATGCTGCGCTTGAGCGTCGTTTCCAAAAAGTGCTGGTGGATGAGCCAAGTGTTGAGGATACCATTGCAATTCTGCGTGGTTTAAAAGAACGCTATGAGCTTCACCATCACGTAGAAATTACAGATCCGGCGATTGTTGCGGCGGCTAGCTTGTCGCATCGTTATGTTTCTGATCGTCAACTACCCGACAAAGCGATCGATTTAATTGATGAAGCCGCTTCTAGTATTCGTCTACAAATTGACTCTAAACCAGAGTCGCTAGACAAACTTGAGCGCAAAATCATTCAACTGAAAATCGAACAGCAAGCGCTGAGCAACGAGCATGATGAAGCGAGTGAAAAACGTTTGGATGTGCTTAACGATGAGTTGAACGAGAAAGAGCGTGAGTATGCAGAGCTTGAAGAAGTGTGGAATGCTGAAAAAGCAGCGCTATCAGGTACGCAACATATTAAAGGTGAGTTAGAACAAGCTCGTATGGATATGGACTTTGCTCGTCGTGCTGGTGACTTAAACCGTATGTCTGAGCTGCAGTATGGACGTATTCCTGAATTAGAAAAGCAATTAGACCTAGCAACTCAAGCAGAAATGCAAGAGATGACGCTACTGCGTAATAAGGTTACTGACAATGAAATTGCAGAAGTGCTTTCTAAGCAGACGGGTATTCCTGTTTCAAAAATGCTTGAAGCAGAAAAAGAGAAATTACTCCGTATGGAAGATGTTCTGCATAAACGTGTCATTGGTCAGGCTGAAGCGGTTGAGGTGGTATCGAATGCTATCCGTCGTAGCCGAGCTGGTTTATCCGATCCAAATAAACCAATTGGTTCCTTCTTATTCTTAGGTCCAACAGGCGTAGGTAAAACAGAGCTGTGTAAGACACTCGCTAGCTTCATGTTTGATAGTGAAGATGCCATGGTACGTATCGATATGTCAGAGTTCATGGAGAAACACTCTGTGGCAAGGCTGGTTGGTGCGCCTCCGGGTTATGTCGGCTATGAAGAGGGGGGCTACTTAACTGAAGCGGTTCGTCGTAAACCTTATTCCGTCATCTTATTAGATGAAGTAGAAAAGGCTCACCCTGATGTGTTCAATATTCTACTGCAAGTATTAGATGACGGACGCTTAACTGACGGACAAGGTCGTACGGTGGATTTCCGTAACACGGTCGTCATTATGACATCGAACCTAGGTTCGGCTCGTATTCAAGAGAACTTTGCTACTCTGGATTACCAAGGAATCAAGAATGAGGTGATGGATGTTGTAAGCAAACACTTCCGTCCGGAGTTCTTAAACCGTGTTGATGAAAGTGTCGTCTTCCACCCACTAGGTCAAGAACACATTAAATCTATTGCGTCTATTCAACTAGAACGTTTGGCTAAACGTTTAGAAGAAAAAGGCTACCAATTTGAGGTATCTGATAAAGCCCTCGATTTGATCGCCCAAGTTGGCTTCGACCCAGTATATGGTGCACGACCTTTAAAACGTGCAATTCAACAGAATGTAGAAAACCCATTAGCGAAGTCGATTTTGGCTGGAGAGATATTACCAGACAAGAAAGTACAGCTGATTGTTAGCAATGACCAAATCATTGCTCATCAATAATTGCATTGATGCACTGAAAAGTGGGATAAAGTTCAAACTTTAGGGGGCTATAGCCCCCTTTTTAATACACTTTTATTGAGTTTTGTTTGTTTTCTATACGAACGAACTAAAAAGCCAAGTTTTTTTGAAAAATAGGCTTGTGTTCCTTAGGGAACTCCCTATAATGCGCCTCCGTTGTCACGGGAAAGCAAGCTAAGCGAAACCGAGATGACAAGGCCAGTGAGTTAGAAGTTAACTCACAGAGAAATAACTTAAAAAAGTGTTTGACACGGCAAGTTATCTCGCTAAAATGACCGTCCACTTTGAAGAGAACTTCAAAGTCTGCTCTTTAAAAATAAGAACCTATCAATCTGTGTGGGCACTCGTTGATG